>JAUVEE010000028.1 GCA_030594935.1 bacterium | reverse complement strand
TACTTTTTTAAATCGTCGTTAAATTGTTCGGGAAAATGAAAAGGATGGGGAATTATAGCCACTCCTCCCTGTTCTTTTATTTCTTTAATAACCTGAACAGCGTCTTCTCCTTTGCCCTTGATCTCTTTGTTTAAAAAAAGCCCCAAAACATCGCCTTGTTTTGTTTTGATCTCCTCGCCTAAAACTATCAGCATATTTAATTCTGCTGCCGCTTTAATGGCATCGTCCCAGCCTTTAGTTGTGTCATGGTCGGTAATGGCAATGCCGTCCAGCCCTTTTGCCTGAGCTGCTTTAAGCATCTTCTTGGGCGAACAAAGAGCATCGTAAGAGTAATAGCTATGGGTGTGTAAATCTATTTTCATGTCTAGGTCCAGATAGATATCCGCCACCCTTAGGCTTGTAAAATGATAACATCTCTGGTTGGTAAATTAATATATTGTAGCTTGTTCAGATATTCGTTCGGCGTCAAATATCCGAGAGCTTCGTGCGGCCTAACATAATTCCAAGTGTTTTCCCATTCTTTAATTCTTTTCTGCATCACGAAAAGGTTTGATGAAATATTCCCTTGCTGATAGAATTCCTTTTTGTCAGCCAAATGAGAGGTTTCAACATAGGTGTTTTGTTTGGGCGTCCTGGGATAAATGAAATAGTGAGGAAGATTCAGTTCTTTGCATAATTTATCAAACTCTTTTAAGAACGGGGCTCCATTATCTGTTTGTATTGTCTTGATGGGAAAAGGAAAGTTCTGTAAACATTCCTTGAGAAATTTAGCTCCGTTTTTGGAAGACTGAGAGGAGTATACTTGCAGCACTCTTCTTTTGCTTAAGACATCAACAGCCGTGAACTGGTAAAACTTTCTGCCTCCGGGAAGCATGATGTACTTAGTGTCTATTTGCACCATATCGCCCATAGAAGCTATGCGTAACCCCTTAGGGAACCTTTTTCTGGGGCTTTTGGCAGACTTGCTTCTTTTTCTTGAGATCTTTTTATCAATCAATTCTTTTCTTTTTAATACTCTGCCTACTGTGCTGGCAGAAGTAAAAATGTTCTGTCTGGACAATATTCTTTTGATCTTGTATTTAGACCAAGCCGGATATTGTTTTCTGATCTTAACGATCTCATTAACAACGATCCAATCAGTTGTTGGCTCTCTTAAATTCTTTGGCCGATGAGATTTATCGTTTAATCCCAGCATGCCGGCTTGCTCAAATTTCTTTTTCCACTCTCTGACTGTTTCTCTATCTAAACCGAAATGCCTGGCCGTCAAACTGATATTATTGTTATGGAGTCTTAACCAATCAACGACCTTTAATCTTTGTTTGGCTTTCTCTGAAATATTCTTTGTCTTGGCTGCCCAGTTGGCCAAACTGACTGAGCCTGGCAAAACATATCCGTATATTGTCATATGCCTGCCACTATACTTTCCTTTCATTGTTTTTCAACCCTTAAGTGGAGGATATCATATGAACCAGCGCATTTCATTGACAATAATATAATTGTAGTATATAATACATTAACGGATTAACATAGATCATTTATAATTCTATAATTCGATTAAATAAAAAGGTGATAACATAGACGATAGATTAAAAGAAAGTTTTGAAGAATCCCCGATTGCCGCAGTTTTGGCAGGAGGAATAACTCTGTTATTCTCGATATCTGAAAAGGTATCTGATTGGATTGAAAAGTTTTAAAAATTATGCCCATTTTCTTTTGGGCTTTTTTCTTTTCTAATAAAATAATAGCCCATTTGGACTATTTTTGAAAGACTATAAATAAAAACTTTAGCTTTTCAAAGAATTATGATAGGATGGTGAAAATGCGAAAATTATGAAATCAGGATACCTAATACTAAAAGACGGCACCGTATTTGAAGGAAAGATTCAGGGATGCCAAAAGGAAACGCAAGGAGAAGTTGTTTTTACCACCGGAATGACCGGCTATCCGGAAACCCTGACCGATCCTTCCTATTACGGTCAGATTTTAACTTTTACTTATCCTTTGATCGGCAACTACGGAATTCTGAAAGAAGCTTTAGAGTCAGATAAAATTCATTTATCCGGAGTGGTGGTTTCCGAGATCTGCGAGCAACCCTCTCACTATAACTGCCAGTTTTCAATTCACGACTGGTGTTTGAAAAACAATGTTCCCGTTCTAACAGATATAGACACCAGAATGTTAACTGAAAAACTAAGAAACCATGGCACCATAATCGGTGGTATTTTTTTTGAGAAAAAAAAGAATATTGAGTTTAAAGATGTTAGCGGAGAAAACTTGGCCAAACACGTCTCCTGTAGAGACGTTGAAATATACGCTGATGGTGAATATAAGAAGAGTGTTTTGCTGTATGACTGCGGAGTAAAGATGAGCATTATCAGGTCTCTTTTAAAACGGAAAATAAGGGTGATAAAAGTTCCCTGGGATTATGACCATAAGAAGGTAGTGGATAAATTTGACGGAGTATTAATTTCCAACGGCCCCGGAGACCCGGAAAAAGTCACTGCCTTGATTGAAAGGGTTAAAGAGATTATAGAAGCGGATATTCCTATTCTGGGAATCTGTCTGGGAAACCAAATCCTAGCCTTGTCTTTGGGAGCCAAAACATACAAGCTCAAGTTCGGCCACCGTTCGCAAAACCAGCCGGTAATGGATTTGAAAACCCAGAGATGCTATATCACCAGCCAAAACCACGGCTTTGCCGTCAAACAAGAAAGCCTGCCAAAAGATGCTAAAGAATGGTTTAAGAATTTAAACGATAATACCTGCGAAGGAATTTATCATGCTAAAAAACCTGTTCTGGGAGTCCAGTTCCACCCCGAAGCCAATCCCGGACCAACCGACACTAATTGGATCTTTGATTTATTCTTAGAAAATATAGACAAACATGCCAAATCTTAAAAAAGTAATTCTCTTGGGCTCCGGAGCCCTGAAAATAGGAGAAGCCGGAGAGTTTGATTATTCCGGCTCCCAAGCCTTGAAATCCCTTAAAGAAGAGGGAATTAAAACTGTTCTGGTAAATCCCAATATTGCCACTATTCAAACCTCAAAAGGATTGGCCGACAAAATCTATTTCCTGCCGGTTAGCGCTGAATTCGTGGAAAAGATCATTCTGAAAGAAAAACCGGACGGCATTCTGCTTTCTTTCGGCGGGCAAACAGCCTTAAACTGCGGTCTGGAATTGGAAAAGTTTTTAGTGGAAGAAAAAATTAAGATACTGGGCACTCCCATTGAATCCATTAAAGTAACTGAAGACCGAGATTTGTTCAAACAAAAATTAAAAGAAATAGAAGTAAAAACGGCCAGAAGCAGAGCGGTAGACAGTCTGGAAGAAGCAATCAGGGCCGGAGAAAAAATAGGCTATCCGGTGCTTATCAGAAGCGGCTTTTCTTTGGGCGGACAAGGCTCCGGCGTTGCCAATAACAGCTCCCAGTTGGAAAAAATAGCCAAAACTTCCTTGCTGCATTCTCCTCAGATATTAATAGAAGAATACCTAAAGGGCTGGAAAGAAATTGAATATGAAGTGGTCAGAGATATTGAAGGCAACACGATCACTGTCTGCAATATGGAAAATATGGATCCCATGGGAGTGCACACCGGAGAAAGCATTGTGGTCGCTCCCTCCCAAACCTTATCAAATAAGGAATACCACGTCCTTAGAGAAATAGCTTTAAAAACCATTAATCACCTTAAAATAGTGGGGGAATGCAATATCCAGTACGCCTTGAATCCCAATTCTGCGGAAGTTGACTACCGAGTGATAGAAGTAAACGCCCGGCTTTCCCGCTCTTCCGCTTTGGCATCCAAAGCCACCGGTTATCCTTTGGCTTTTGTCGCCTGCAAATTAGGACTAGGATATAAGCTGAGGGAATTGAAAAACAAAGTGACTCAAGCGACCTGCGCCTTTTTTGAGCCGGCGCTGGACTACCTGGTGGTTAAAATTCCCCGCTGGGATCTGGAAAAATTCAGCAAAACATCTTTTGAGATAGGCTCTTCAATGAAAAGCGTGGGCGAGGTTATGGCCATCGGCCGAAACTTTGAAGAAGCTTTCCAAAAAGCCAACCGAATGATCGGCCTTGACCAAAATGGGCTGGTATCGTCTTCCAACAGATTAAAACAAAAATATCCCGGCACTAACTTTAAAATCCACGAAGAAGGACTGCAGAAAATCATTAACTTAATAAGAACTCCTAACTCCCATCGGGTGCTGGCCATTGTGGAAGGATTGAAAAGGGGAATAAGCCCTCAAGAAATAAACAAGATTTCCCATATAGACGAATGGTTTATTTACAAAATCAAGAATATAACGGATTCAATGAAAATTATTGCCGATTCTCCCCGGCTTGATAAAGAATCTTTAGCCAAAGCAAAATCTCTGGGCTTTTCCGACAAGCAGATCGCTGTTTTGAGAAAAGGAAAAGAAACAGAGATAGAGAACCTAAGAAAAGAATATAAGGTGCTTCCCAAGGCAAACCAAATAGACACTTTGGCTGCCGAATATCCGGCCGAGACAAACTATCTCTACCTTACCTATAAAGACAAAGAAGAACCAAAAGAAGCCAAAGAGAATAAAAAAATAATCATTCTCGGCTCCGGAGTATATCGGATCGGCTCTTCAGTGGAGTTTGACTGGTGCGCCGTTTCCTGCGCTTTAACTCTTAAAAAGCTGGGCTACCAAACCATTATCATAAATAATAATCCGGAAACAGTTTCCACTGATTATGATATCTGCGACAAGCTGTACTTTGAAGAACTTAGTTTTGAAACCGTAAAATCAATTTACGAAAAGGAGAAACCTCTGGGAATCATTGTGGCTATGGGCGGACAGGAATCAAATAATCTGGCAGTAAAGCTTTCCCAAGCCGGACTAAAAGTGCTGGGAACCGACCCTGCTGACATTAACAGGGCGGAAGACAGATATGAATTTTCTCAATTATTGCAGAACTTAAAAATATCCCAGCCCGAATGGAAACAGCTGACTGAAATTGAAGAGATAAAAAAGTTTACTGAAGAAGTGGGCTATCCGGTATTGATCAGGCCCTCTTATGTTTTAAGCGGCTCGGCCATGAATGTCGCTTTAAATGAAAAAGACCTTGAAAATTATCTTCAGGAAGCAACCTATATTTCCCAAGACCATCCCATAGTTGTTTCCAAATTCATTACCGGAGCTAAAGAAATTGAAGCTGACGCCGTTGCCTATAAAGGAGAAATAAAAGCGACTGTTATCGGCGAACATGTTGAAAATGCCGGCGTTCATTCCGGGGATGCCACCATTGTTGTTCCTCCCCAGAAAATCTATATTGAAACCATAAACAAAATCAAGGAAATAGTGAGTTCCATCGCCCGATCTCTAAACATCAGCGGTCCTTTCAATATCCAGTTCTTAGCCAAAGATAACGAGGTGAAAGTGATAGAATGCAATCTAAGAGCTTCCCGCAGCTTTCCTTTTTCCTCAAAGATCACCGGCATCAATTTGATTGAATTGGCCACTTACGCCATTCTGGGCCAGCAGATTCTTAAACAGCCTATTCCTTTGGACTTGGACTGGGTGGGAGTAAAAGCCCCCCAGTTTTCCTTTTTTAGAATCAAGGGAGCCGACCCGATTCTGAAAGTGGAAATGGCTTCTACCGGAGAAGCGGGCTGTTTTGGAGAAAATGTTTACGAGGCTTATTTGAAATCAATAATCTCCACCGGATTCAAACTGCCGAAAGAATCAATTCTTTTAAGTTTGGGCGGAGAGAAGAACAAGATAAGGTTTTTGGAACAGGCGCTGATGCTGGCAGAACTGGGGTATAAGATATACGCCACTCATTCCACCAGTAAATTTTTAAAACAAAAAGGAATAGCGTCAGAAAAACTTTATAAAATTCACGAACAAAACGAGCCGAATATAAAGACATTTTTGGAAGAGAAAAAAATAGACTTGGTTATCAATATAACAGACAGATTTTTTAAAAAAGAAATTGAAGACGACTACATGATCAGGAGAGGAGCCATTGACTGCAACACTCCTTTATTAACTGATTTAAAAGCCTCTAAGTTATTTGTCTTGGCTTTAAGCAAATTAAAGCGGGGAGAAATAAGCTTGGAAATCAAATCTGAACAGGAATATCATCAAGCTGAAACAAAAAACGATATCCAGCCTCCTTTATTCAGCGATAAATAAAAAAAGAAGGGGGTTACCCTTCATTAATTGTTATTATACTATAGATGCATTTTGAATTTCCAAAACCACAACGATCCATTCTAATTCTATGTATCTTATTTTCTTGCCATTCATCATCAAGCCCAGAAAACCAACCACTTAATTTTCCCAATAATTTTTGCTCTCCATCGGCGAATGTCACTAAGCCGTAATTGCTTTCTACGGAAAATCGTTCAACCCTAGTTATATTTCCAAAAATATAACTAAAATCCAAAAATTCCACTGTTCTTGTTTGGTAGGCATTTTCGTCAATTTCCGGCGGGGACATCATCCCTTTCATCTCTTTCATGGTCATTTCTTGACCTATTATTGTTATAATTCTTTGCTCCAGCACTGTTTCTTCGGCGCAGCCACTTGCCATAATTACGCCAAGCAATAACGCTAATACTAAAATCTTTTCTATCTTCATTATCCAAACACCCCTGTATTTTTATAGTTTTCAAGGAACAATATTCCTTTCATCAAACAGCCTTAGTATAGCAGATATTACCAATTTGTCAAAGAAAAAAGGAAGACTTTACTTATCTTCCTTAATTTGGATAGCTTGGCCTGGCAGCTTCAACCTCTGCGCAAGCCTCTTTATACTTATCGGTTACTCCAACGACAAAATTTTCTTGTTTTTCCAATAGCCTGAAAAGAGAGTTGGGATCTTCCTTTCTTCTTGCCTCATTCTTCTCCGTATATAAAATTGCGTCATATATTCTGTAGATATCCTCTGCGCAAGAATATAACATCCACAACGCTTCCTCCTTACCAAGAAATCCATCCCGATATGAATTGACGATGTCTTGGAATGGAGCTTCAAATGTCAAGGAATTTTCCGGAAAAACCGATTCTCTATATCCATTTCCCATTTTTATCACCTCAGCTTTGTTAAACAACTTCAATTTGGGTGCGGCGTGTCTAAATTTGATATTTTCTCACGATACAGCCCATAATTATTTTCTATCGCCAAGATATCCTTTTCTGTTGTTTCTTCGTCTATGGTACCATTGAGCATAGAATATATTTGATAGGCCTTATCTTTCCAATACTCCAGCAGTTCCAAAGCTGTTTCTTGTTCAAAGGCATCTCTTTTATATTGTTCAAAAGTACTTCTAAACAAATATTCAAATGTGAAAATTTCCTTATCTCTTAACTGATATGCCATTTTAACCACCTTTCTAAATTTATAACGTCCTATTGTCAGATCGGCATAAAAAATAAATATTGGCAAGGTATTGACAGGAAAATCAGTTGGATTATGATTGAAAATATAGCAATTTTAAATATAAATAAGGAAAAGGTGATAAAAATGGCTGGAGAAATAGATATAGGCATAAAAGCGGTAAAAAGAAACGATATATTGAGCTACGAGGAGATTGATTTTCTGACAAGGCTGGGAGTAGAAGTTGGAGTATATACCGGCAAAAGACCTGTCCAGGAATTAACTTCTTCGAACAAGGAAGAAATGCTCGTAGAAGGAAGTTTCTATAAAAGAGCGAAAGAAAAGGGAATCCCTATAAATTATAGGGTTGCAGATATAGACAGAGAAAACAGAGAAGTGTCAGTCATTAGAGATATAGGAATATAAGGGGAATAAACCCCTTTATTTTTTTGAAAATAACAGCTAAATATGATAAGCTATTCCAATGGAAGCAAGACACCGCATTTTTATAGCAATAAACTTATCGAAAAAAATAAAAGGAAAATTACAGAATTATCAAGAAGAAATTGAAAATTCTTTTAACTCTCTGGATTGTGAGAATCCGATAGGCTGGACAAAGGAGTATAACCTGCATATTACCTTGGTTTTTATCGGTGATGTTTTTACCCAAGACTTGGCTGAAGTCTGTCAGGCAGCCGGAACAGCAGCCGAAAATCAAACTTCTTTTGAAGTTAACTTAAACAGAATCTGTCTTGCCCCTCCCAATAAATCCCCGCGAATGATTTGGCTGTCCGGAGGAAAGAACCAAGAGCTGGAAACAATTAAAAATAGCTTGGAAAAAGCGTTGCTAGGCTCTTCCAGCGCCCCATTATTGCCGCATATTACTTTAGGAAAAATCAGGCAATGGCAGTGGAAGCAGATAAACCCGGAAGAAATGCCTCAAATTGATAAAGAAATATCTTTGGATGTGCCAGTAGATTCAATTGAGATAATGGAAAGCGAATTAAAGCGGGGAGGCCCTCAATACACAATTTTAGAATCAATTAAATTATGAAAATACATTTTATCGGCATTGGCGGCATTGGCGTATCAGCCTTAGCCCAATATCACCTTAGCAAAAAAGAGCAGGTCAGCGGTTCTGACTTGGTTTCTTCTGAAATAGTGAAAGTCCTGAAAAAAAAAGGAGCTAAGATTTTCATTGGACCGCACAAAGCCAAGAACATTTCCTTGAACACTGAACTGGTAATTTACAGCCCGGCGGTAAAAAAAGATAATCCTGAATTTAAACAGGCGAGAAAACTAAAGATCAAACTCTTGAGCTATCCGCAAGCATTGGGAGAACTGACTAAAAATCATTTTACCATAGCAGTAGCCGGAACCCATGGGAAAAGTACTACCACCTCAATGCTGGCTTTAATCCTAATTAAGGCTGGTTTAGACCCAACCGTAATTGTCGGCACCAAACTTAAAGAATTCAACAACAGTAATTTCCGATTGGGAAAAT
>JAUVEE010000045.1 GCA_030594935.1 bacterium | reverse complement strand
GTGGCGTTCCCGCGAATTGCTGCGGTTTTCCTTTTAATTCGGCTTCCAGTTTTTTTTCTAATTCTAATTCTTTCTCTTCTTTTGTTTTTTCTTGTTTTTTCTTGTCAAACACGCCCATTTTTTTTCTTTCCTTTTCCGCCTCCATTTCACGCAACTTAACAATGTCTTTCTGCATTGCCTTGACTTCTTCCCTTTTTAAGAATTTTAATTTTTCACTTGCCATACAAAATATTCAAACTTGCCCTATCTTGGGGCAGCAAAATTTATTAATGAGAGCCTAACCCATTATATTACATTATTGCTTTCTGGGCAATTCTAAGCTATTTGTCGTTGTTGTGGTTTTTTTCCAGAGCCAGGTTGATTCTTCCCTGTTCGTCAATGGCAATTACTTTTACTTTAACCATATCCCCTATTTTTACCACATCTTCCACTTTATTCACTCGGTAAGGGGCCAGTTTGGAAATATGGACCAATCCTTCTTGCCCCGGCAGTATCTCCACAAAAGCGCCGAAGTCAAGAATTCTTTTCACTTTTCCTTCAAACACTTCTCCAGCCGCAACTTCTCTAACAATGTTTTTTATCCAAGCCATGGCCTTGTCGGCGGCTTCGCTTTTTTCAGCGGTTATGAAAACCTGTCCACTATCTTCAATATCAATCAAAACTTCGCATTCTTCAATTATTTCATTGATAATTTTTCCGCCCGGACCGATGATTTCCCGGATCTTATCCGGTTTAATTTGGAAGGCAATAATTTTAGGAGCCCAAGGAGAAAGTTCCGGCCTGGGCTGAGCTATTTCCGCTTCCATTGTATCCAGAATTTTCAGCCGGCAGGTTTTGGCCTTAGCCAGGGCTTGCGCTAGGATTTCTTTGCTAATGCCTTTGATTTTTACATCCATTTGCATGGCAATTATTCCTTCTCGTGTTCCGGCGACTTTCAAGTCCATGTCCCCGTAATGGTCTTCCGGGCCTTGGATATCAGTCAAAATTTTATGAGAATTTCCGTCGGTGATTAGTCCCATGGCTATTCCGGTGGCCAGTCTTTTGATCGGCACTCCGGCATCCATTAAAGCCAAAGACGAAGCGGAAATAGAGGCCATGGAGCTGGAACCGTTGGAGCAGAGAATTTCTGTGACTATCCTGATAGTATAGGGAAAGTCTTCGTGATTGGGCAGGAGAGGCGCCAGAGCCTTTTCCGCCAGCATACCGTGGCCGATTTCTCTTCTTCCCGGCCCTCTTAGCATGGCTGTCTCTCCTACGCTGTAAGGAGGAAAATTGTAGTGGTGCATAAATCTCTTTTTGCCTGAAATCTCCATTCCTTCCATCAGGCGCTGGTCTCCGGGAGCGCCCAGGGTTAAAATAGACAAAGCCTTGGTTTGCCCCCTCATGAAAAGCCCGGAGCCGTGGGTTCGGGGAAGAAGCTCTGTTTTACAGGAGATATTTCTTACTTCATCAAGCTTTCTGTTGTCTTCCCTTTTTTCCTGCTCCAGAATATTTCTGCGGATTATCTTTTCTATTTCTTTTTCCCAAAAATTATTAAGATAAAGAATTTTCTCTTTATCATCGGGATATTTTTCTTTTATTAAAGAGACGAGGCTGTTTTTAAGCTCGGTTGTTTCGTTTTTCCCCTGATAAATGGCCTGTTCCAACTTCCCTCCCAGAAATTCGTTGATTTTTTCTTCCAATTCCACGTCTTGTGCTAATTCAGGCAAAACAAGCTTTTCTTTGCCCAATTCTGAGACAATCTTTTTTTGCAGTTCAATTATTTCTCTTAAATAAGGCTGGGCGAATTCAGTTGCTTTAATAATTGTGTCGTCAGCCAGCTCCTTTCCCTCGGCTTCAATCATGTTTATCAGGATATCGTCGCCGGATTGAATGCCGGCCAGCACTAAATCCATTTCGCTTTCTTCTCTTTCCGGATAAGTGGGGTTTAAAATAAACCTCTCTCCTATTTTCCCTATTCTAACGGCTCCGATCGGTCCCTGCCAGGGAACGTCAGACATGGAGAGAATAGCGGAAGCTCCGATTAAGCCGAGGATATCAGGATCGTTTTCTTTGTCCCAAGAAAGGCAGGTAATAATCAATTGAACTTCCCTGCTTTTAAGATTTTCCGGGAATAAGGGCCGAATTGCCCGATCAATTAGGCGGGACGCCAGGATTGATTCATCGGAAGGACGACCCTCTCTTCTCATATAGCGGGATCCCAGGATTTTGCCGGCGGCATAATATTTTTCTTCAAAACCAACGGATAGAGGGAAGAATTCAGCGTTTTCCCGGTCTTGCTTAGCCATGCAGCAAGTGGCCAGAATTTGAGTGTCTCCCAGCCTTAACATGGCGCTGCCATTGGCTTTTTCCGCCAGATCATTGATTTCAATAACAAGTTCTTTGCCGTTAATCGGCAGTTTGTAGATTTTGCTGTTCATAAAATAAAAGGAATGCGGCTTCAACGCATTATTTTTTTAATAAGTATTTGTTTGGATTTTTGCCTAAATCCAAGAATTCATCGGCAACTTCTTTTAAATGAGAAGAAGTTGATTTGCCAAAAGCGATCACTTCCGTTCTTTTGCCCTGGTTTTTCAGGTATTCTATCAAAGGCACAAAATCGCCGTCACCGGAAACCAAGACAATAGTGTCCACTCCGTCTGCTGTTTTTATGGCGTCAACAGCTATGCCCACATCCCAATCAGCCTTTTTCATTCCTCCGTAGAATTCCTGCAGATCTTTTATCCTGGTTTCAATGCCCAACTTGGTCAGAGCTTCAAAAAAAGCCTTTTCTTCTCCGGTTTTAGTCCTGATCACATAAGCAAAAGCCCTGATAAGGTTTCTTTTGCTGACAGCTAAGTTTAAAACTTCCCGGAAATTGACTCGGGCTTCGTAAAGATTCTTAGCTGAATGGTAGAGATTTTGGACGTCTATTAAAACTGCTACTTTTTGACCGATGTGTTTAATTATTGGCACGGAACATGCTGAACGAATTTATGAATAAGTTCAGAATTATTTTTTTAAACCTACTTTTTTCAGAATAGAGGCATATCTTTTGGCGTTTTCGTTTTTTAAATAAGTTAAAAACTTTCTTCGGCTGCAAACCTGCTTTAAGAGTCCCCTTCTGGAATGAACGTCTTTAGGGTGTTTTTTTAAATGCAAAAGCAGTCTGGCGATTTCTTCAGAAAGCAAGGCAACCTGGACTTCCGGAGAGCCGGTGTCTGTTTCGTGCAGTTTGTATTTTTTGATTATCTTTATTTTCTCTTCGGGATCAAGCATAATTATTTGTTGTTTTTATTGTTTTCTATCCTACACCTTAAAAAAGAAAAAAGCAAGCCTTAAAAGCATGACTGGTGCCCCCACCAGGACTTGAACCTGGACTCATCGGTTTAAGAGACCGGTGCTTTGCCAATTAAGCTATGGAGGCAGGACCTAAGGAACCGGACAATTAACCTTAAACCAATTTCCCGGACCTGTAAAGCCGAAATCCACAGTGTTTATATCCATGAAAGCAAAGAAGAGGTTAATGATCAGCCAAGCGCTGTAAGCAATAATCATTCCTATGATTATAGAGGTTATTAATTTCTTGGCGTCGGCAGCTTGAGCCGGATTTTCAGCTGCCAGATAAAACTTTATCCCCCCCCAGACCAGCATTAATACGGCTACCGGAGGGATGAATTGAAACAGCACAAAATTAATCACATCGCTGAACATTACGAAAAGATGGCAGAAGGTGCAGTGGTACTCGCAATTTGTGGGCGGAGCGCCAATGGGCACCGCGCAGAGAAACTTAGCCGGATCAGCTATTTCTTCCGCAGTCACGCAGCAGCGAGGAGAACCGCCGCAAGGCACCAATCCGGCTGCCTGGATAGCCATCGGAATTAAAATTAAACCGGCAAAAAGTATTGCCAAGAAGATTTTTTTCATAATGTTTTAAAGCTTATTTTGTGCCCCCGGAAGGATTCGAACCCTCAACTAGGCGTCCGAAGCGCCTCGTGTTATCCATTATACCACGGGGACTGAAAGTTTATTTATTTTACTTTAAAACAAGAAAAAAAGCAATATAGTTGACAAATTTACAATTTTAACTAAGGTTAAAATAGTTTTTTTAACAATAATTAATATCGGAGGTGAAAGTAATGGAGAAAAGAATATTTTCAGGGGGAAGCACTTTAGGAAGCAGTAATTATACGGGTTTTAGAATATACGATGATATAGCTGAGATAGAGACAAAGACAAAAAACTATAATTCTTTTTCTTTTCTGGAAAAAATAGCCAAAACATTAACAATATTTATTATTACGGGCTTTATGTTTTTTGCTTTTAAGATTGGAGACACTGTAATGCACAAACTTCTCGCCTGTTTTCTCTCTTTGGTTTTTATTAAGCATATAGCGTTACCTATAATATCACCAAAAATATATAATGTGATTCTAAGAGGAAAACGCCGAAAAGATACATTGGAATGGCATGCGGCAGAACATAAGATAATTAACATTTTAAGGACGGCAGGGAATTCAAGAGAGATAATAATGCCAAACTTGAAAAGAGCTTCAATGTTTTCTCCTTTTTGCGGCGATGGCAATTTGCTATTAGTGGAACCGTCAGAAGATAAGCTGAAAGAAGCCTTAAGAGCCGGCCGCATTTTTTGCCGAAAAATGGGAAAAATTGATAAATCAATTTACTATATCCGGCTCGTTATTTACAAAAAAAGCTGTAAAGAATTAAAAATTAAAAGGAGTGGAACTCCTTTTTTTCTTGCAAAACAGTCTTTTTTTGTTTAAGATAAAGCCAATGATAATACCCAAAGAAGCGCAATTTGTTACTGATGAGCTAAGGAAAGCCGGTTTTGAGGCTTATCTTGTCGGTGGCTGCGTCAGGGATATTTTAAGAGGAGTGAAGCCGCGGGACTGGGACGCCACCACTAACGCCACGCCAAAAGAAATAAGCAAAGTCTTTTCAAAGACCTTTGCTGATAATAAGTTTGGGACGGTGGTAGTGGTTTCCGGAAA
>JAUVEE010000058.1 GCA_030594935.1 bacterium | reverse complement strand
ATCTGTCATACCCATTTTCAGTACTCTTAATAACCAATTTTTTCAATGGTTGACGAATTTTGATCCCTTTGCTTTGCCTTTCAGCTAAACCAAATTCAACTACCAGCCTCACGGCTGTCATTTTAGTTAAAATTTTTGTTTCTTGTTCGTTAGAAAATTCAGGCCAGGCTTCCAGATGAACGCTTTTGTCATCATCTTTAAAATCATTCCCATTAACTTTTTGCCATATTTGCTCGGTAACAAAAGGAGCGAATGGCGCCATCAGTTTTGCCAGCTGGATTAAAACAAAAGCCATTGTCGCTAAAGCCGCTTCTTTTTCCTGTTTATTCTCTGATTTAAATCTTTCTCTTGACCTTCTTAAATACCAAGTGGATAAATCATCAATGAAGTCCGTAATCGGCCGGGTGGCTGCCGGCAGATTGTATTCTTCCATGGCTTGAGTAGTTTCAGCTATCAGCTTGTCCAAACTGATTAAAATCCATTTATCCAGAATATTATCGGTTTTTGGCCAGTGCTGCAAATCAACATCTTCGTTTTTCTTAAATAATTCATAAAATTTAAAGACATTCCAAAGAGTCATGATATTCTTTCTTAAAGATTCCCTCACTCCTTCTTCGGAAAAGTTCAAATTCTCTGCCGCCACCACCGGTGATGACAATAAATAGAAACGCAAAGCATCGGCTCCATATTTATCAAGAATCAATGAAGGGTCAGGATAATTTTTCAGCTTCTTGGACATCTTTTTTCCGTCCTCCGCCAAAACAATCCCGTTAACAATAACATTGTTAAAAGCGTGGCTGTCTTTAACCGCAGTTCCGATAACGTGCAAATAATAGAACCAGCAGCTTGTTTGGTCAACGCCTTCAGCAATAAACTCGGCCGGAAAACTGCTGTCAAATTTTTCTTTGTTTTCAAAAGGATAATGCGTCTGGGCATAAGGCATTGAAGCTGAATCAAACCAGGTGTCTAAAACATCGGGGATGCGCTCCATTTCCTGACCGCATTTAGCGCAGGGAAATTTAATCTGGTCCACAATATGTTTATGAATATCAGTTATTTTTTGGCCGCTCGCTTTTTCCAGTTCGGCTACGGAGCCGAAAACTTTCATTTCTCCACATTCGCATTTCCAAAGCGGAATTACTGATGCCCAAAATCTTTGCCTTGAGATCGACCAATCGCGCGCGCCAGCCAGCCAATCACCGAAACGCCCTTCTTTAATATGAGCCGGAAACCAATTTATCTTTTTTGCTAAGCCTAACATGCGTTCCTTAATTTGGGCAATATCCACAAACCAGGACGAGGTGGCATAGTTGATCAAAGGGGTCTCGCAGCGCCAGCAATGAGGATAGCTGTGTTCAAATTTTTCTTTATGGAATAACAAATCACAACGAGCTAAATGCTTTATTATCTCAATATCGGTTTTTTGCGGGTCATCAATCGGCTTTACGTTCAAACCAACGAAATCTTTTGCTTCTTCCTTGATTGTGCCGTCCATGTTCACGTGCTGAATAAAAGGCAGATTACATTGCTTGCCTAAGTTCATATCATCCTCGCCAAAAGCCGGAGCAATATGCACTATGCCGGTGCCATCTTCAGTAGTAACAAAATCACCATGATAAATTTTCCAGCCATTGGCTCTGTTCTCTAGTTTTTCGTCTTGAGCATAATAATCAAAAAGCGGCTTGTATCCAGCGCTTACTAAATCTTTTCCCAAAATTAAATGGGCGGTTTCCAAAGGTTTGTTCGGTTCTTTCTTTTCCATATTCTCTTCCAGCACAGCCATTCTATCCAGCGCAATAATATACTTGCCATCTAATTCTTCCGATTGCTTGTCCATATCAATCACGGCATATTGGATATCTTTTCCTATTGCCAAGGCTGCATTTCCAATCAATGTCCAGGGCGTAGTAGTCCACGCTAATATATATGTATTGTCATCAGTGATAAAATCGCCCAGTTTTTGGTTTGGTTTTAGTTTGAATTTCGCTGTTGCCGACAAATCTTTAACCATTTTGTACCCCTCGCTGACTTCAGTTTGAGAGAGAGTGGTTTCGCAGCGGGGACAGATATGCATTGACCGGTAGCTTTCGTAGATCAAACCCTTGTCCCAAAGCTCTTTAAACACCCACCAGACAGATTCCATAAAACCCAAATCCATGGTTCGGTAGCAGTTCTTCATGTCCGCCCAGCGGCCAATTCTTTTTATTACAACCTCCCAAGCCTCAACATATTCCAAAACTTTGGAGCGGCAAACTTCGTTAAATTTCTCCACCCCCATTTCTTCAATATCTTTTTTCTTCTTAGAACCCAATTCCTTCTCGGCAATATTTTCTATGGGCAGACCATGGCAGTCCCAGCCCCATTTGCGTTCCACTCTATAACCTGTCATTGTCCGATACCTGGGAATCACGTCCTTCATCGCGCTGGCCACAAGATGGCCGTAATGAGGCATGCCGGTGGCAAAAGGAGGACCATCATAAAAAACATAGCTGCCTTGGGGCGCTTCTTTTTCCACTGATTTCTCAAAAATCTTTGCTTTTTCCCAAAAATCCAATACTTGTTCTTCAGAAGGTAAATTAGACATAAAATAATGAGATAATCACAAAACTCTTTCGCAACGAAATTTTAGATTTTTAAGCGAAACGAGAGAAGCAAGTAAAAAGATTTAAGGCGTAGCTTTTGCTACGGTGAAAATCTTTGCGCGCAGCTTAACGAAGTTGTAGCTGAAAATATGAAATTGCAGTAGAAAGAGTTTTGTGATTATCTCAATTAAACTTTATCAAAAAATATCTTTATGGTCAATTTAAAATTAATGTTATACTTTAATATATGCATCATTTAATATTTGAAGGAGCTGAATTAACCGGCAAAAGCTGGCTGATAAGCCAAATCTACAATTATTTAGAGCCGAAATACAATCAAAGCCGCTTTATTCTGGACGGCTGCCATTGGTTTAACTGCGATAACGGCGTTTACGGCACCGAACACGGCAAGCCGGTTATTGAAAACTACTTGAATATC
>JAUVEE010000059.1 GCA_030594935.1 bacterium | reverse complement strand
ACAGCTTTGAAATTTTTCAAACAAAACGATGACAAAGAAAGTTTTGGTTTCATTTTATTTTTCCTCTGGCAATATCGCGATAAACATTCAGCGCTGACACCCGGAACGGGTCCGGGCAGTTTGTTTCTTTTAAAATCAGCGCGTATTCTTCTTCGGTAAGGTTGTAGAGATGGGCGACATGGGCGTCGATTTCGGCTTCAAAGGTAGCGATGTTCGTGTCGAGATTTATGGATTTGGAATCTATGATTTTATTGACCAGATAAATAAGTCCATCGTAGAGAAACTTATCCTTTTAGTTAGAGAAATCGATAGAACGAAATGGAAGTTGTGATAAAAATTGACGGTTAGCAGAAAACCACCCTCCCCGAAAGGGCGCACTCACAAAAGGAAAAAACCATCCCAATACTTTAGAGTTGAGCAATCCAAAAACATATGGCAATCCGTGCTTTTGATAGTATGGTTTCAGGCTGACACCGCACACATCAACATTGTCCAAAAAGCGGTCACCATGAACATCATAAGCACAGTGTAAACAATCGACCAATCTCGGAACGCATATTTTTGCACGTTGTTGGATTCCAAGATTTTGGCTTCGTCCGAACTTGTACCATTCTTTTCCTTTAAATTTTCCTCGCTCTCTTGCTTCAAGACGCTTTTTATTTTTAAGTAGATATTTTGCTGTTTTAGGATAATATTGAGAAATAAAATCGAATTCTAACAACTCAGCTTTCTCATCATCGACAACATATGGAAATAATATATATTGACGATCAGGTAAAACTCCATAAGCTTCAACATCAGTCCCGCTTATTAAAGGACAGAATAGTTGTCTTTCAAAAGTAAGCTCCATGTCGAGAGCTTTGGACCTTAACGTTATTGTATTGCTGCCATTGTTGATAAAATCTAAAATAAACACATCGTCAGCGCTCGTTTGTAGTCCCACAAAAATATCCGCTACATCTCCCAATTTTAATGGCATTTCACATAGTTTTTCAAACAGACCAGCATCCTGTCCGACTACAAAGTTCCATTCTGAAGAGCTGACTTTATTTGCGTTTAGAATACCCCCAATTCCGATATACGATTTAAGCCATTGTTCATAATTGGCTACTTTAACGAAGCGAAACTCCTCGCAACCCTGCTTGTCTAAAAATAGTAAGCAAACATAGTTGGTTGACCCCGGAAAAACTTGATGATGGCCGAAATGGACCACATGTGAAAGCGATTTTCCTTTTGAAATTATCCCGCGTAATTTCTTACCATATTGTGCATTGAAGAATTTATGAGGCAAAATAAAGGCAAGCTGTCCTTTGCTATTTAATAAAGACAGGCTGTTTTCAACGAATACCACATAAATATCGTAGTTCCCTTGTTTAGCTGAAACATAATTATCTTTGAAATATTTAACATTTTCAGGTTGTGACTGTCGCAAAGTTTGTATCCGGATATACGGCGGATTCCCGATCACAATATCAAACCCGCTTTTAAGGCCAAACATCCATTCAGAATCAAAAAAATTAGCAGAAGTGTTTTGATTATAGGGGTTCCAATGCGCCAGCTTCTTTGTTACATCCGAGGCAAAACCATCCTTTTCCAAAAGCGTTGCGATTTCATTTCTTAACTCTTTATCTTTTTGCCTGTATTTTCCCTTGGTTTTCGGGGTACGCGCCGAAAAGTGCCGTTCCCGCACTTTGGATAATTCCTTTTCTTTTTTATCGATTTCCGGGTTCTGAAAATTAAGTTCTAATTGCCCTTTTTTATCAATTCCAATTAACGTATTTGCCGCAACAAATTTGGTTTCAAGATTCGGCAGAGGCAGGATTCCAAGATTTTCCTTATTTTCATCAGTCTTCTGATCAACTATCAGGGATATAAAAAAGCGAAGCTTGGCAATCTGTACTGCGATCGGCTGAATATCCACGCCATAGATTGAATTTTCTATGAGGAAAAGTTTTCTACCGTAATCGGAGGTGTTAAAATCAAATGCTTCTTCAATTTCTTTAAGCCTTTGATGTCTCTCCTCTTTATTACCAAGATTATAGGCGGATTCGGTCTCTTTAACAGCTCTTTGTTTTTGCAGCTCTCTCCAATTTTTATTGTCCCCATCTATCTTGTTTAAGATAAAGACAAGTTTATGGAGTATGCCCATGGGGAATGCGCCGGAACCACAGGCAGGATCGAGAATTTTCAGTTCTGAAATGGCTTCGACTATCTTAAAGGCCTCATTATCTGTAAAGGCATGATCTTTTTCCGTGTATTCAAAAAGAATATCCAGGCCTGTTTTAATATCATCTTCGGTTGCATTATCGATTTTCTTTGATACAAGGTTGGACAGGGAAGCTTTCAGGCTTTCATCCACCATATAATCCACTATTTCCCTTGGCGTGTAAAAAGACCCTGTCTGTTTGCGAGCTGTGGTTTTGGTTTCAGGATTGAAACTGGCAAGCAGGTTTTCAAAAGCCTTGCCCAGCAACTCCGGATCAAGGGCTATTTCTTCTTCAATGGGAGTATTTTCATCAATTGTAAATTTGTAGGAATTTAAAACGTGGATAATCCCGCGCACCTTTTCTTTTTTCCGCTTTTTACTTCCAAATTCTTTGCTTAAATCAATTACAATTTTATCACCAAAAAAAAGACAATCAGGTACTTTCAATCTCTTTTCATGGACTGGTCTGTTTGAGAAACAATCGATTCTTACTTCATTATCTTTGCCGATATATTTATCCAGGTTTTCAAACAGCCCGCCATTTAAAAACGGAATGGCTTCAAACAGCTTTAATGCTTTTTTCTTATCCTTAAAAAATCTTTCATACCTGTAAAATGCTTGAACACCATACTGGCGGTTAACAAATTTGCGGCTTTCAGGATCATCTTTTTTCATCTTTGTGTTTAAAGTCGCAAAGAAAAGATTCTGCAAAATTGCCTTATAATAGGTGCTGTTATTGATATCATCATATTTTAAATATTCATCCAGCGCTATCTTGTTAAACAGGATTTCAGTAACCAGTCTTTTCTCTT
>JAUVEE010000064.1 GCA_030594935.1 bacterium | reverse complement strand
AAAGAAATATTATTCTTCTGATTCAATGTATATTTAAAATCAGGATTGATGTCACAGTTTACCAAAAAGTTGGGGATTTGTGGATCAGATTCCATTTCGCATTCAATTGCTAAACAAATGTTTTCAAAAAAGCCTTCTCTTTCTTTGGAATTTGGATCAATGATTCTTTGAAGTTCTAAACCAAACCTATTATTGTTTTGATCAACCAAAATAAAGTCAGGTTTCTCATGGAGTTTTTCAATCAATAGTTGATTATCAAAAAAGGTTATAAATTTCGCTGTGTGACAAACTTCAAGAATTTTCTTTCTATTTTTCAATCGCTCAGCTATTAACTCTGGAATAAATTTATCCAAGGTTTGCCGATACAGTTTATTGTCTTTCCTATTATTCTTAATTACTCTCATTTACTTCTACTGTCCGCTTCAAGTGTCCTCACTTGAAGTTTTCTTTTTTTCAACCTGCCAGGTCCCTGCCGCACAGGCCTGCATCGACCCGGCAGGTTAGGTGTTCTCTACCACAATTCCATCTTTCGTTAAACCGTAAAGTGTGTAAACCATCTGGTCGATTATTTTTTTTCGAGGAGTGTTTAAGTCACAGACCGAAGCCCGTAGGATTTTATAATTGTCCTTCAGGGTCTGAGTTTTTGGGTTTTTTCTCTTTCGAGATCTCTGTTGTCGTGGCTTCTGCAAGCATATTCAAAACTAATTCAAGATTTGTCATATTGTCCCTGAGATTTTCCTTTTTCAGTCCTTTGAACTTTTTATATTCTTTGGTTGAAAACCCTGCCCATGCTTTTGTAATTTCATCGGTCAGAATTGCATATTCCAATCCTTTTTTAACACCACGATCGTCCCATTCATCGGTTAATTCCTTCCTGACTTCAATACTTTTTAATCGCTGATTTATCCATGTTTTGGAATATCCTTTTTTCAAATAGGTTTCCATCGCCCTGTTAAAAGCTTTTTCAGGATCTTCTGTTTCTTCGATTCTCTCATACCCAACTTTCGCCAGCCATTTCTTAAATGGTTCGGCTTTTGGCGAAGGAATTGATTGAATTAACCGTAATAGCTGTTCGGTATCTGCAACGTCAGTTAGTCTCATTTTACCATCTGCTGCTGGCATTTTCAACTGTCCCATATTTTGGGACAGTTCACTTCCTTCATTAATAAGTTTCCTTTTTAATGCATTCCAATATTTTCTGGAACGTGGGCTGTCAGTAAGCACACTAATTATATCAACAATTGAAAAGTACCATTTTTCTGATTCGTCGTTCCATTGAACACGAACTCGTTTGTCTTGAAACAGTTTAATTGCGGTTTCCTTTTTCATAATCAATTTATCTCTTACAAATTTAGCGATTTTCTTTTTTAAACAATCGCTCTTCCGGATTTCTTCCAATGGGATTCCCACCTTACCGCATTCGGGCAGGCCTTTGGAACGAATCCGGAAGTAAGGGGCTTTGAATTTTTAATTCAAGTTAATTGTGTCTTTTTAAAGATTACAAATCTTTAGCCTTTTAGTGCGAGATCACAGATCTCGAACAGCAGGGAAATTATTGAGTCGTGCAAGGGTGGAATAAAGCCAATTATTGCTTTATTTTGCGGAAAATATTAATCAAACATTATCACATATTTTTTATTCATATCAGGCTTTGTAGTTTTGCTTATAGGTGCAAAATGGTTAATTGATGGAGCATCATCAGTTGGTCGTAAATTTGGCCTTCCCCAAATGCTTATTGGTCTGACTATCGTCGCCCTGGGAACCTCACTTCCCGAACTGGTAATTAATGTGTTCGCATCCCTCAATGGTAATACAGAGTTAGCCATTGGAAATGTCCTGGGAAGTAATATTATCAATACTTTGTTAATTATCGGTATTGCTGCTACTATATATCCAATAAGTATGGCCGGTAAGAAAAGTGCATATGATGTTTGGTTTAGCCTGTTCGTGACGCTGTTCTTAGTGGGTGTTGCGAACTTTAATTTACTAATTTGTGAGGAGCCAAAAATTAGCGAAATTGCAGGTGTGATCTTTTTAGGCCTTTTATTATTATTTCTTTATTGGTCATTTAGAAAAGGCGGTGCTCTGGAAAAAGAGTCAGCAGCATCAGATTCTAAGGAGATGAAAGTCAAATTGTCAGTCTTGCTGATAATTGCAGGAATAGCCGGGCTTTTCTTTGGTGGGAAATGGATTGTGGAAGGCGCCAACCAGCTCACCACAGATTTTGGACTTTCCCAGTCCATGGTGGGTATGACTATTATTGCGGCGGCTACTTCGTTACCCGAATTGGTAACTTCAATTCTGGCAGCAGTAAAAAAGAATTCAGACCTTGCTGTTGGAAATGCAATTGGATCCAACTTGTTTAATATACTGTTGGTGCTTGGTGTTAGTGCCCTGATTGAACCTATTCAGTTTGATACATCTCTCAATTATGAGCTGGGTTTTTTAGTATTATCAACGATTTTAATATTAATCTTTATCAAAAAAGATTTTGGTAAGACACGCAGGGCAATATCCAGTCTGGAAGGAATTATTTTAATTATAGCATATATTGGTTTCCTGATATACTCGTTTTGGTAATAGACTTAATGAAAAATATTTTTAATCAAATTTAACAATGAAAGTTAGATTCGTATCCCTTTTAATTTCTTTAATCCTGCTATTTTGCTTGCCAGGAATATTATCGGGCCAGCAATCTGATTATGGAATTATACCCGGCAAAAAGTATGTGTGGTTTGGAAAATCTGATCATT
>JAUVEE010000022.1 GCA_030594935.1 bacterium | reverse complement strand
TGATAATCAAAGGGGATTGGCATTTGGGGCAAATTTCATTTGTTTCTTCCTGGGCAATTTCTTTTTTGGAAACTTCTTCGTATTTTTCTTCCAGTCTCTCAATAAAAGGGTCGTAGAAATCTTTTATTGTCGGCACCCATTCCTTTTCGTTTTGGGCGATTTTATCTAGATCTTCTTCCATTTCGGCGGTAAATTGAATGTCTACAATCTTAGGGAAGTGTTCTATTAAGAGATTGATCACGACCGTGCCTATTTCTGTCGGCTCAAACTTTTTTTGCTCATTTTTTTGGATATAGTTTCTCTGTTGAACAGTTGTCAGAGTCGGAGCGTAAGTTGAAGGCCGGCCAATGCCGTTTTCTTCCAAAGTTTTAATTAAAGTGGCTTCGCTGTATCTGGCTGGCGGCTGGGTAAAATGCTGGTCCGGACAGAGTTTGAGCAATTTTAAAATTTCACCTTCGTCCAGTTTTGGCAGTTCGCTTTCCGCGAATTTTAACGGATAAATTTTAAGAAAACCGTCAAATCTTAATGTTTGCCCGCTGGCTCGGAAAAGATAATTTTCAGCTTCAATATCAATTTGTCTAGCGTCAAAAACAGCCTGGCTCATCTGTCCGGAGATGAATCTCCGCCAAATTAAATCGTAAAGTTTAAATTGCTTGTCATCCAGCTTCTTTTCTGTTTTTAAAGCTTCCGGCTCTTTTTCCGGATAACTCGGCCTGATTGCTTCGTGAGCTTCCTGGGCCGCCTTTGCTTTCGTCTTATACCTTCTGGAAGTCCAATAGTTTTCGCCATAGCTTCCTATGATAAACTCTTTAGCCACTGCCAAGGATTGTTCAGAAAGATTTAAAGAATCGGTCCGGTGATAGGTAATCAGTCCTCGCTCATAAAGGCTTTGAGCCACTTGCATGGTAAACCTGGCCGGAAAGTGGAGCTTTTTTGACGCTTCCTGCTGCAAGGTGCTGGTGGTGAAAGGAGGCAGAGGATTTCGGCGCACTTCTTTCTTTTCAATGTTCACTATCTTATAGTCAGCTTCGTTCAAATCAGCCAGAATTTTGTCTGCTTGTTCTTTGTTTTTAATTTCCAGTTTAGAAATAATTTGGCCGTCTTTTTTGGCCAAAGAAGCTTCAAATTCGTTTTCATCTTTAGCCAGCAAGGCAGTGATGCTCCAGTATTCCTCCGGTTTGAACGCTTTGATTTCGTTTTCCCGCTCCACCACCAGCCGCACTGCCACTGATTGGACTCTGCCCGCGGACAAGCCCCGGGCCACTTTTTTCCACAAAAAAGGAGACAGCTTGTAGCCGACGATTCTGTCTAGAATTCTGCGCGCTTGCTGCGCGTTGACCAGATGAAGGTCAATTTCTCTGGGATTCTTTAAAGCGTTTTCAATCGCTGTTTTAGTGATTTCATGAAAGACAATTCTTTGCGGATTTTCCAATTTTAAACCCTGAGCCAAATGCCAGGCAATTGATTCTCCCTCCCGGTCTTCATCGCTGGCCAGAATTATTGTCTCCGCTTCGGCAGCTTCTTTTTTTAAGATATTGAAGTTTTTCCGGGCCTTGGTCGGAATTACATATCTCGGCTCGAAATTGTTTTCCGTGTCAATTCCCAGTTCGCTTTTCGGCAAATCCCTGATATGGCCGTAAGAAGAAAGAATCTTATAATCAGACCCTAAGAATTTCTGGATTGTTTTTGCTTTGGTTGGGCTTTCAACTATTACTAAGTTTTTAATCATTTTTTTAATTTAGCACTATTCTTTAAATTTGCAAAATTGTTTGAATTTTTCCGCAGGGGCGTAAAATCAAGTATTAACCAATGTTGACAATTTTTAGGATTGGCTATAAGTTAAGACAGGGAGATAAGTTCTTTAAATTTAAAATATATGGAGGGGTTGGAATGAATCGAAAAGGAGGTTTTAGGTCGCCGTTCATAGAACCGTTGCCAACAATAAGAGATTCAAGAGAGAGAGATAAAAAAAATAAATCATGAGAGGGAAATCCCTCTCTTCTTTTTTTATTTATTATATTCGTTCATTGCCCGTTCTATCCCTTCTGTCAAAGCCAGTTCAATCGCCTGAGTTGTTTTAACAAGAACTGTTTTTACAATCTTTTCTTCTTCCTGCCTGAATTTTTTCAAAACAAAATCCTCGGCATTGCAAATCAGCTTTGAGGCTATGCCCAGCCGGAAACGGACAAAGTTTTCTGTTTTTAATTCATTGATGATTGACTTGACCCCGTTATGTCCGGCCGGCCCTCTGTCGCTGGCGATCTTTATTTTTCCCAGAGGCAAATCCAAATCATCGTGGATAATCCATAGACTAGCCAGAGGAATGTTGTAATAGGAAACCAGCTTGCTTATTGCCTGCCCGGAGCTGTTCATAAAAGTCTGCGGTTTTACCAAAACTATTTTTTCTTCATCCAGAAAGCCTTCCGAAACCAGGGCATTGGATTTTTTGGACAGCTTGAAATCAAAGAAGCTATTCTTTTCTTTAAAAGCATCAATTGCTCGGAAGCCGAGATTGTGCCTTGTTTTTTTAAACTTGTCTTCGGGATTGCCTAATCCTGCTATTAAAATCATACTTTATCTTGATTATATTATTTTTTTGCAAATTAGCAAGTTTCTTGCTAAACTAAGAGAATTCTGTTAGAATTAAAAAGATTTATGAATAAATTTTTTTATTTTTGTTGGGAAGTAATTAAAATAGTTACTGTCACCGCTTTAATAGTGGTTCCTATCCGCTATTTTGTTTTTCAGCCGTTCTTCGTCAATGGTCAGAGCATGGAGCCGAATTTCTACAACGGCGACTATTTAATAATTGATGAAATTTCTTACCGCTTAAGGGATCCCCAGAGAGGGGAAGTAGTGGTTTTCAAATATCCCCAGAATCCTTCCCAAAGGTACATTAAAAGAATTATTGGCCTGCCCGGAGAAACAGTGGAGATAGCAGCCGGCAAAGTAATGGTTTATGGCAGCAACTACAGCGGCCTATTGGATGAATCAGAATATCTTCCTGACCTCCTCTATACTCCGGGAGAAAAGAATCTTACCTTAGGAGAGTTTGAATATTTTGTTTTAGGAGACAACAGGGAACATTCTTATGATTCCCGGCGTTGGGGAGTGCTTCCCCAGGATCACATAATCGGCCGGACGTTTTTGAAAATCAGGCCGTTCAGCGCTTTAGCTAAAATTGAAGTTCCTGCTTATTGATTATGAAAAAAACAAAAATAAACAGACCAACCGGGATGCATGATATTTTAGGGGAAGAGCAAGAATACTTTCAAAAGATTCATGATGCGGTTAAAGAGGTTGTCAATTTTTACCATTTTAAAAAGATTATCACTCCTATTCTTGAAGAGACAGAGCTTTTTGTGAAAGGGACGGGCGCTTTTACTGATATTGTGGAAAAAGAAATGTTTTCTTTGCGCACCAAAGGAGGAGATAATTTAAGCTTGAGGCCGGAAGGAACTCCGGGAGTCGTTCGAGCCTACATTGAACACGGAATGAGAAATCTTCCACAGCCAGTAAAATTTTGGTATTTTGGCCCCTGTTTCCGCTATGAACGGCCGCAAGCGGGCAGATACCGCCAGTTTCATCATGCAGGATTGGAAGTTATCGGAGAGAAAAGTTCAGTGGTTGACGTTCAAATTATTCAGATATTCTACGGCATTATCCAGAAACTAAAGTTTAAGAATTTGCTTATTGAAATAAACAGCCTGGGAGATTTAAACTGCCGTCCCAATTATAGGAGATTGTTGGTCAGATATCTTAAGTCGCGGGAAAATCTTTTATGTCCGGATTGTAAAAGAAGATTAAAAGCCAATCCTTTGCGCATTCTGGACTGCAAGGAGGCAAAGTGCCAAGAAGTTGTTTCCGGCGCCCCTCAAATGGTTGATCATCTTTGCAATGAATGCAAGTCGCATTTCAAGGAAGTGCTGGAATTCTTAGACGAAGTGGGCATACCTTACTATTTAAATCCATATTTGGTCAGAGGACTTGATTATTACACTAGAACTGTTTTTGAAATTGTTGAAGAAGGAGAGAATAAAAGCCAGGGGACATTGATTGCCGGGGGAAGATATGATAACCTAGTAAAGCTTTTAGGAGGCAAGGATACTCCAGCCTGTGGAGGAGCCATGGGAGTAGAAAGAGTAATAAACGCCATGAAGAATAGAGGGGTAGCTCTCTCTCAGTCCGCTAATCCGGAAGTTTATTTAGCTCAGCTGGGAGTACTGGCGAAAAGAAAAAGCTTAAAACTTTTAGAAGATTTCAGGATTGCCAAAATTCCGGTTTCCGAATCCTTTAGCAAAGATTCTTTAAGCGTTCAACTGGGGATTGCCAGCAGGATGGGAGTCAAATATGCTTTAGTTTTCGGACAGAAAGAAGCCTTGGAAGATTCCATTATTATCAGAGACATGAAGACCGGCAAACAAAATACGGTAAAGATCACCGAAGTTGCCAAAGAGTTAAAGAAAGGTTTAAGAAAATGAGTTGTCTTTTCTGCCAAATTGTTAAGAAAGAACTGCCAGCGGACGTTATTTACGAAGACGAGCAAGCGCTGGCTTTCAAGGATATTCATCCTAAAGCTCCTTTGCACCTGCTGATTATTCCCAAGAAGCACATTTCTTCAGTGGATCATTTGGAAGCAGCGGACAAAGAGCTGGTAGGAGAATTGGTTTTGATTGCCAAAAAGATAGCCAAAGAGCAGGGAGTATCCGCGGCTTATAAATTAGTTTTTAATGTTGGTCGAGCAGGGGGGCAAATTATTGATCACATTCATCTGCACTTGCTAGCTGGATGGAAAAGTGATAAAGAAAGGGATGTTCCCGGAATGCCCTAATATTATTAGTAATTAAGATAAAAATATGGTTTTCAAAGTAGAAAAACAAGAAAGAGAAAATTCCCAGAATTTGATTCGCCGCTTCACCAAAAGAATTAAACAGAGCGGGCTTTTGCTGCGGGTGAGAAAAAACAGGTTTATGGCCAAAGAAAAGAGTCCTCAACTTGCGAAAAGGGCGGCTTTAAGGAAAGAAGAATTGAAAGAGGAATACAAGGAACTGGCGAAAATGGGGAAATTAAAGAAATTTAGAAAATAGCATGGCCTTGAGAGAGGAAATTCAAAATGATGCGCGCCAGGCTATGAAAGCTAAAGAAGAACTGCGTTCTTCTGTTTTGCGCATGCTGACGGCCTCGCTGGCGAATAAGGAGAAAGAAAAGAGATACGGATTAAGCCAGGCAAAGCCGGAGTTGAACGAACAGGAGCTGACGGAAGCCAGCTATCTTTCCGAAGAAGAAGTGTTAACAGTTGTTTCCTCCGAAGCGAAAAAGAGAAAAGAGGCGATCAGCGGTTTTGAAAAAGGGGGCCGGACAGAGTCGGCGGAAAAAGAAAAGAAAGAACTGGAGATCTTGCGAAAATATCTGCCAGAACAGCTGACCGAGGAAGAAGTCAAGAGATTAACTATAGAAGCTATTAAAGAATCAGGAGCTGAGACAGTACGGGACATGGGTAAAGTGATGAAAGAATTAATGCCCAAGCTTAAGGGCCGAGCGGACGGGGGACTGGTGAGCAAGATGGTTAAAGATTTGCTGGGCGAATAATCTGTTTTTAAAAAGCAACTTGTTTCATAAGTTGTTTTTTGTTTGCCTCATGGTTCTAGATTTGCTAAAATTAAAAAAGAAATTATTCTAAAAGATTCTTAAAACAGTTTACAGATACGAACTATTTTTATGTATTGTTTTCCTGATTTAGATTTGGTAGAATAATAAACACATGATTGAAATAAACAATCTTACCGCTAATCCGGTTGACGAGGATTTTATTAAAGAGATTATCCGGCTGGTTTTGCAAGGAGAGGGAGTTAAAAAAGAAATTGAATTATCAATTGCTTTCGTCGGGCAGGGAAGAATCAGGGAAGTTAATAAAAGATACCGGGGCAAGAACCGGGCAACTGATGTTTTATCTTTTCCGGAGTCAAAAGTCTTAATGAAAAGGTTTAAAATCGGCCCCGCAGAAAAGATGCCGGGATTAGGGGAGATGATTATTTGCTTGAGAGAAGTCAGGAAAAATGCCAAGAAGTCAGGCCTTGTTTTTGAAAAAGAACTGGCTAAAATTGTTATTCACGGTGCTTTGCATCTTTTGGGCTATGACCACGAGAAAAGCGAACAAGAAGAAATTAAAATGCAAGAAAAAGAAAATTATTATCTTAATCAAGTAGAATTTAAATAATATGGCGAATTCTGAGATTGCAACTGGTCTTGATGTCGGGACCGGCAGTATTAAAACTTTAGTTGTTCAGAGAGTGTCTCCCGAGACAGAACTGGAAGTTTTGGCTAATAACCAGAAGCTTTCTACCGGATTAAGAAAGGGAGTCGTGGTTAATGTTTCTAAAGTGGGTGATATTATCCAGGACTCTTTTACTGAAGTTCAAACGCAACTGGGGCGAAAAATTAATTTCGTTTACGCTAATATCAGCGGTTCTCATATATTTTCCTCTTTTTCCCGAGGCTTGGTTTCGGTTTCCCGAGCCGACAAGAGAATTTCCCGGGAAGACATTGAAAGAGTCTTGGAAAATGCCCGCACTTTTTCTTTGCCTAAAAACAGCGAGATTTTAGATGTTTTCCCCAAAGAATATATTGTTGACGGCGAAGCAGGAGTAAAAGAGGCAATTGGAATGACAGGCGTTAGATTGGAAGCGGAGATTCTGGCGGTTTGCGGTTTTTCTCCCTATATTAAAAATTTAACCGAGGCGGTTTTTAACAGCGGAGCTCAGATTGACGGCGTGATTCCTTCTGTTTTGGCGGCAGCTAAAGCGGTTCTGACTCCGCGGCAAAAAGAGCTGGGGGTAGTTCTGGTGGATATTGGCGCGGGCAATACTCAGATGGCTGTTTTCGAAGAAGGAGAGCTGCTGGATTTAGCTGTATTCCCGATTGGCGGCGCTCATATTTCCAATGATATTGCTATTGGGCTCTGCACGGATATTGACATTGCCGAAAAAATAAAGATAGAATTCGGTACTTGCCTCAATAGCGCAAGCAAGAAAAGGTCAGAGATAAAAACCTCCGGGGAACCTTTTTCTTTTTCCCAGAAAATGCTAGTAAAAATTATTGAAGCACGGGTGGTGGAGATTTTTGAACAAGTGCAAAAAGAGCTGAAAAAGATTTCCCGCCAAGGCTTGCTGCCTGCCGGCGTAGTTCTGACAGGGGGTGGCGCCAAGTTGCCAAAGATAGTAGAATTAGCTAAAAAGGAATTAAAGCTTCCGGTTCAAATTGGGACTCCTCGCGGATTCCTGGGACTGGAGCCGGATCCGGCTCTGGCAACGGTTTGCGGGTTAGCCTTAGAAGGAATAAATTTTACTGGTTCCGGCAATAATTCTTCTAACTTATTGAATAAAATTTGGTCTATAATTAAAAAAATATTGAAGATTTTTACACCTTAATTTATGTTTCAAAGCATTAATAAAAGACTTCCGCGGAAATTAGATTGGTCAGTGCTTTTTCTTGGCCTTTCGTCCGCCTATATTTCTTTCCAAATTTGTTTGGGAGTAATTATGGGCTATTTTGTGGCGCGAATTTTTTCAGGCAAGGAAGCCGGCCAAACCGGCAAAATAAAATCAGTTATTTTTCACTGGGGGAGCTATCGCTTGCACCTGCATCATTGGTTTTTAGGTTTTGCAACAGTGCTGCTTGCTTTGGTTTTAGATTATTCGTTTTTTGATTATGGCAAATTTTCTTATAGTTTTTTGGGAGGATTGATTTTTCAGGGAATTTTTTGTTATTGCGATTGGAAGAAAATTATAGTTAAAAAGAAAAAACATGAAGAATAGAGAAGCTTCAGTAAAATCAGCGGTTAGGAAAGATAAGCTTAGTCCGGCCAAGACGAGAATTAAGGTGGTCGGAATCGGAGGCGCCGGCTGTAATGTTATTTCCCGGATGATGAAATGCAATATTCGGGGGATAGATTTAATTACCGTTAATACTGACATGCAAAGTCTGAATAAAACTTCAGCGAATTTAAAGCTGCAAATAGGCAAAGAAGTCACCGGAGGATTAGGGTCGGGAATGAATCCGGAGATTGGCCAGTTGTCAGCGGAAGAAAGCAGGGAAGAGATTGCGGAAACTTTAAAGGATTCGGACATGGTTTTTATAGCTTACGGAGCCGGCGGCGGCACTGGCACTGGAGCAGGACCAATCATCGCCGAAATTGCCAAAAGCTTGGGAGCTTTAACAATAGCGGTAGTGACCAGGCCTTTTGTTTTTGAGGGGAAACAGAGAAATGCGATTGCTCAGACAGGATTGGAAAATTTGAAAGAAAAGGTTGATGCTTTAATTACGATTTCCAATGATAAGCTCTTTTCGATTTTAGAACCCGATGTTTCCTTAACCAACGCTTTCTGGGTTTGCGACGAGATACTGCGCCAGGCAGTACAGGGAATCTCTGATTTAATTGTGTTGCCGGGGATTATTAATGTTGACTTTGCTGATGTTAAAACAATTATGAAGAATTCCGGCACCGCCTTATTCGGCATTGGCGTGGCTCGAGGAGAGAAAAGAGCGGAAAAAGCCGCCATAGCGGCGCTTAATTCTTCTTTGCTTGGCAATTCATGCCGGGGAGCCAAGGGAGTTTTATTCAACGTATCAGGGCAGGACATCAGCCTTTTAGAAATTAATGAAGTGGCTAAGATTATAACCCAAGAAATTACTCCGGAAACAAGAGTGATTTTCGGAGCTATCCAGAATGAAAAATTGAATAAAGGTGAAATAAAAGTAACAATTATCGCTACCGGATTTTAATTCTTTTTTATAATTTTAACTCGAATTTAGCGAGTTTTTTGTTCCCTTATTAATTAACACTCAAATAAAATAAACAGCCTATGACTTCTTCTAAAGTCAATCAAGTAGAGAAAAGAGACGGAACCAGGGTTGAGTTTGACCAATCTCATATCGCTAAAGCTCTTTTTAAGGCTCTCACTGCTTCCAATGAGGGGAATGGCGACAAGTCGCAAAAACTTTCCGACAAAGTAACTCAGATTCTAAACAGAAGATTTAAAAAAGACGAAGTTCCCACTGTGGAGCAGATTCAGGATATCGTGGAAGAAGTTTTGATTTTGGAAGATCTTGTTGAGACGGCTAAATCATATATCTTGTATCGGGATCAGAGGCGGAAAATAAGGGAGGCGGTGAAAGTTTATGACGAAGCTTCAGAAATCTACGATAAATATATTGACGAAATAGACTGGGAGGTAAAAGAAAACGCCAATATGGCTTATTCCTTGCAGGGATTAAACCATTACGGGGTTTCTGTTTTGACCAAAAAATATTGGCTGAACAAAGTTTATCCGCGGGAAATCAGGGAAGGAGCAAAGAGCGGGGATTTCCATTTGCATAATTTAGACTCTTTGGCTACCTACTGCTGCGGCTGGGACTTATATGATATCTTAACCAAGGGCTTTAGGGGTGTTGCCGGTAAAATGGAATCCAAGCCGGCCAAGCATTTTCGGGTTGCTTTGGGCCAGATTGTGAACTTTTTTTACACTCTTCAGGGAGAAAGCGCCGGAGCGCAGGCATTGAGTTCTTTTGATACTTTATTGGCTCCTTTTATCAGGTATGATAATTTGAATTACCGCCAGGTCAAGCAGTCAATCCAGGAGTTTTTATTTAACTGCTCTATTCCGACGCGGGTTGGCTTCCAATCTCCTTTCACCAATCTTACCTTGGATATTAAACCTTCGGAGAGTTTCGCCAAACAGCCGGTGATTATCGGCGGCCAGCCGCAGAAAGAAACTTATGGCGAATTTCAGGAAGAAATGACTATGCTGATAAAAGCTTTTTACGAATGCATGATGGAGGGGGACGCCAAAGGAAGGCCTTTTACTTTTCCTATCCCCACTATTAATATCACCGAGGATTTCCCTTGGGACGATCCTGCTTTAGAGCCAATGTGGGAGGCAACCGCTAAATACGGCGTTAATTATTTTGCTAATTTCTTGCAATCTGACATGAACCCTTCCGATGTACGAAGCATGTGCTGTAGATTGCGTTTGAGCAATAAAGAACTCTATAAAAGGGGAGGAGGGTTGTTCGGTTCTAATCCGCTTACCGGAAGCATCGGCGTGGCAACGATTAACATGTCCCGCATCGGCTATTTGTCCAAGACTAAAACAGAATTTTTTGCCAGGCTGGGCAAGATGATGGACTTATTAAAAGAGAGTCTGGAAATTAAAAGAAAAGCTTTGGAAGATTTTATGGACAAAGGCCTTTATCCTTATTCAAGATTTTATCTTGCCGGAGTTAAAAAAATGCGCGGCCAGTATTTCGGCAATCATTTTTCCACCATTGGATTAGTGGGAATGAATGAAGCTTTATTGAATTTTCTGGGCGAGAATATCGGTTCTAAAAAAGGAAGAAAGTTTACTTTGGGAGTTATGGACTTTATGAGAGAGAGGCTGATTAAGTATCAGGAGGAAACAGGGAGCCTGTATAACCTGGAAGCTACTCCTGCCGAGGGAACTTCTTATCGCTTGGCTAGAATGGATAAAGAAAAATATCCGGACATTATTACCGCCGGAACCAAAAAAGTTCCTTATTACACCAATTCAACCCAATTGCCGGTTAATTATACCGATGATATTTTTGAAGACTTGAAGCTGCAAGACGAAATTCAGTGCAAATATACCGGAGGTACCGTTCTCCACCTCTTTTTAGGAGAAAAGATTTCTGATGTTAAGATCGCTAAAGATTTAATTAAGAAAGTTTTTGAAAATTTCAGGCTGCCGTATATCACTTTAACCCCCACTTTTTCAATTTGTCCCAATCATGGCTATTTGGCCGGGGAGCATAAATTCTGTCCGCGCTGCACCATTGAACAGCCCTGCGAGGTTTACATAAAAAAGGA
>JAUVEE010000010.1 GCA_030594935.1 bacterium | reverse complement strand
TTTGCTGATTCCACTATTTGATGAACCCCCTGAAATATAGCTTCCGGCCGGGGCGGACAGCCCGGGATATACAGATCAACCGGGAGATAGTCTGATAATTTTTTTATCGTGTTGTAGGAATCCCAGTACATGCCTCCGCTCATGGAGCAGGACCCCATGGCAATAACGACTTTCGGTTCGGGCATCTGCTGATATATTCTCTGCGCTCTTTTGATGGATTTCAGGGTCTGATAGCCGCCAATGATCAAGCAATCGGCCTGCCTCGGAGTCGGCACCGGAATAAGCCCGAATCTTTCCATGTCCCAGCGGCTGCCCACCACCGGAAGCAGTTCGGTAAATCCGCAGGAATTGAACCAATTAAAAACCCAAATGGACTTGATTACTTTTTTTTCTTTAGACATAAATTATATTAAAGTGTCTATCCATATTAATAATAAACCAATAAAAGCTATCAGGGTAGCGTAAATCCAGTAAGCGCCGACTATTTGGCTGATCCTTAATCTGGCCATGACTGTTTTAGTTAAAATAGAACTGAAAAAAATCACGATAAATAATTTAACTAAAAAGAAAAGGATATTCAAGACCGGCGAAGGGAAATTCCAGGGCAGGAACAAAGCTATGAGCAAAGAAGCGAAAGCTATTGTTTTGACCGCGTCCGCCAAATAGAAAAGAGCCAGATTTCTGCCGGAATATTCCGCCAATGAACCTCCGGCAATCTCTGATTCGGCCTTAGACGCGTCAAACGGCACCCGGTGCAACTCCCCGGCCATGACCGCCAGTAAGATCAGGAATAATAATAAGAGTCCGATGGATCCTAACGGCCCCACCAGTCCCCAGACAGGATTATTAGAGATCACCGTTAAAGAAAACGGGCTGGCAATTCCGGAGCAGGACTGCAGCCAAGCCAGAGAAATAACGGTAATGGCCAAAGGAAATTCATAGCTGAGCATATTAACCATCTCTCTCTGCGCTCCTATCCCCGCGTAAGGAGAATTGGCGCTGAATCCTCCCAAAACCAAAGCCAGGCCGGGAAAAATAAAGAGATAAACTATTAGAATCAAGTCTCCGTAGCCCGACAAGATCGGCTCTGCTCCGGCCAAAGGAAGATAAAGCAAAATTAAAATGGGAACAGACAAGGCAATAACCGGCATTAAATTGAAAAGCCATTTTAACGAGCCCTGCGGAACTATGTTTTCCTTAACCATTAATTTCTCCACGTCAAAGAACGGCTGGAAAAACGGAGGCCCGACTCTTTTCTGCATTTTAGCGGTCAGTATCCTGTCCAGCCCTTTATAGAGCAAGCCGATTATTATGCTCACTGACGCCACCACCGGAACAAGTAAAATTTTCAGCAAGATCATAAAATCACAAATAAAATTAATATTATGACAACAACCAAGACAAACCAATAAACATAGTCGTTTATTATTCCGTTATGGATCGCTTTCAGCCGGTGATAATATCCTTTCAGCGCTTCAAAAAATCCCCAGTAAACCTTATGAATCTTGAGAGAGTTTTGAGAAGGCAAATTTCCGGAAAAGAAAGGCCGGGTTTGCTCTGTTTTTTCCTGGCATTTTCCTTCTCCGCATGAACGGATAAAATAGACAAATAAAACTATCAGCAGGAAAAAGCACACCCCCACTAAAGGATTCCAAACTTCTAAAATACTGTTGCTTAAAATATTCATAATATTGCGCTTATATATTGAAATTGTTCAATTAAAGATTGAGCGGCCGGACTGACCAGATTATCGACAACTATATTTGGGAACAAGCCGAAAAGGATTACCAGAAAAGCCAAGACTCCCATTACCAGCCCCATTGATTTGGGAACTTCTTTGATCTCTTTAAATTCCGTTGGCTTCGGCCCCAAGAAGGCCAGATAAAACACTTTGATAAAAGAGGCTAAAGTTAAGATGCTGACCAAGATGGCGATAATGGAAAGCAAGGGATTAAAACGAAACACTGATTCGTAAATAAGCAGTTTTGAAGCAAAGCCGTTCAAAGGAGGCAGGCCGGCAATGGCTAAAGAGCCCAGCAAAAAGAAGATAGTAGTAAAAGGCATGGCTTGAGCCAAGCCGCCCATTTTATTCAAATCCTTGACTCCTGTTCTGTATATCAAAGCTCCGGCGGCCAAGAACAATAAAGTATTGTATAAAGCGTAATTGATAATATGGAAAATTCCTCCTTCCATGGCTCTGATCCCGTAGGAAGTCATATTGCCCAGCAAGGCCAAGCCCACTCCGATGCCCAAGAGCATATAACCAACTTGAGAAACGGAATGATAAGCGATCAGCCGCTTGATGTCAGTTTGGAGAATAGCCATGGTAACTCCGATAAACATGGAAAGGACTCCAAGAATGATCAGCAGCCAGGCAATGATTCCTATCGCCGACGAGACGCCGAAGAGGGTAAAGCAGATCCGAAACAAAGCGTAAAGGCTTACTTGGCTGGCGATCACCAAGAGCGCGGAAACAGGGACCGGAGCTTCTCCGTAGGCGTCCGCCACCCATAAATGCAAAGGCGCGGCCCCGCACTTCATGGCAAATCCCGCCACTAAGAACGCTAAAGCGGTTATATCCAAAAAAGTGAAATCTATGGCCGCGGCCAAGGCGCCGATATTAAGCGCTCCGTATTGAGCGTATAAAAGGCCGACGGCGAATAAGATCATTAAGCCGGCAACCGCGCTGATGACCATATATTTAAAAGCGGCTTCGCTGGATTCTCCTTTGTGAATGTAAAAAGCGATCAAGCCGCAAGAGGCGATGGAAAGCAATTCCAAGAAAATAAACATGGTGAACAGGTCGCCGCTGAAGATCAGGCCCAGCATTCCGGCAGTAAGCATAAGCAGTAAAGTATAGTATTTATCTCTGCTTTTTTCTTTTTCCATAAACCGCCAAGAATAAACGCCAACAAGCAGGGCGATAAAAACAGAAATTAAAGCCATAAAAACAGCGATCGCGTCCGCTTGCAATATGATCCTAATGGGAAAACCATCGGGAGAGGTCAAAGCGGGAAAATCAGCTCCCAAACTATAAACTTGGATGTCTCCCTTAATAACGTTTTTAGCCAAAACCAAAACCAAAAATTCGCTGATGCCCAAGCTGAAAATCACCCATAAATTCATGAATTTTCTGCTTATTCTGCGGGCGAGAGGGGTAAAAAATGCCGCGAATAAGGGAACAGCTATTAATAAGGCAAGGGTGTGGGAAAACATATTTATTCTTTAAGTTTCCTTTTTCTAGTGTCTAAGCTTCCGTAATGCTGATAAATTAAAATAGCCAAAGACAGCATTAAAGCGATGATAGCTATATTAATGACAATATTGGTCAAAGTGAGCGCTTGGACGGTTGGCAGCACCATGTTCAAGCCGGGAGCATTGGTAAAGATGGGGGCGATCCCGGCTTCTCGATATCCCAGCGAAATCAAAAACAAATTAACCCCGCTGCCCATAATATGAACCGCCATTACAAGCTTCAGCAGATTTCTCTTCAGGACCAAAGCGAAAAAGCCCAGGGATATTAAGCTTATTGCTATAATAAAAGGAAAACTAATCATTTTTTTGAGACATTAATAAAATAATCAAGGACAAGGCCCCAAAGACTTCTATCCCCACGGCCAAGTTCATTAAAGGAATAACTCCCCCGCTATTGATAGAGCCAGGATTTGGACCGAACGAAACAGCTTTAGCTAAAAAATTATGGAAAAAGCTGGAGGAAAGCCCGAAAAACCCCAAAATAATAAACAGCAGCAGTCCCAGGCTTTCGGCCAGGGAAAACAATTGTTGAGACAATCTTTTCTCAAAAGCCACTGCCAGCAAAGCAACCAGGGTGGCTATTATCGCTCCGCCGGCAAATCCTCCCCCCGGAGTCAAATGGCCGTGAGAAATAATATACAAGCCAAAAACAATTATGGGAAGAGAAACAAGACAAGTAATGGTTTTTACTATTTTAGACATATTTTTTCCTTGATATGATGAATACTCCGACGGCGGCTCCGAATAATATGCTGGCTTCTCCCAAGGTGTCTAAACAACGATAGTCAAACAATACCGCCGCCACGATATTATTGCTCCCGGTCTCTTCCTGCCCGTTTTGAATAAAGTAATCATCCATTTCAGTGAAAACGGGTTCGCCAAAAGGATGCAGGGACAAGGCCGCAGCTAAAAGAAAAGCAAATAAAATTGTCAGGGTTATTTTTTTAATCATGTTCCATTCGCTCGGTTTTTTTAATGGCTATGACATAAATAGCGGTAGTCAGCCCCGCTCCGATGGCGGCTTCGGCAATAGCCACATCAGGAGCCTGCAGAATATAGAATTCAATTGCCAGCATCAAGCTCATTGCCGCTAAATAAACAACGGAAACCAACAAGTCTTTGCTTTTTAGGGCCAAGAAAGCTGTTAGCGCTATTCCTGTTAAAATTAAAATTTGAATAAGCATATTATTTTTCGTCTTCCCGGGGCGAAATTCCGCTTCTGTAAGCGGCCCTGGCTATCGCGTGGGAAGCGGTGGGATTAGTAATCAATAAAATCACCATAATCAAAAAAACATGGACACTGAAGCTAAGGGATAATCCATAGACAATGACTCCCAAATACAAGAAAATAGAGCCGAAAGTGGTGCATATTGTCGCCCCGTGCAGTCTGGTGTAAACATCAGGAAACCGGTGCAAGGCTAAAACCCCGAAAATTTGAAATATTAATCCAATAGTTAAAAGAAGATAGACAAAGATCATAATTTCTTTTCTAATTGTTTAGAGAAATACAGGGTGGACACGAAAGATAAAAGAACATAAACAATGGCCACGTCTATATAAATAATCTCTTCAAAAGCTATGCCAAGCATCACTAAAATGGCTGTGGCTAAAGTATTTATGGTGTCCAGGGCAACCACTCTGTCCGGAACAGTCGGGCCTAAAATAGCCCTGATCAAACAGATAAAAATCAAGAAAATCAGAATTATTGCCACCCAGATAAATTTTGAAGCAAGGAGTATCATTCTGTGATTTTTTTAAGCCACCAAACTTCTTTAAGTTTTGGTTTTGAATAAAGGCAATGAATATAAAGATTGTTTTCTTCATCTATGTCAACGGTAAGCGTTCCCGGAGTAAGAGTAATGGAATTCGCCAGCAGAGTTGCGCCCAGAGCTGAATTTAAGCCGGGAGATATCTTGATAATTCTTGGCTTTATTTTTCCGGTAATGACTCTCCGAGCAACATCAAGATTGGCTTTGGTCAAGGCAAACAAAAACGGCCCGATGATATAGATAAAAAACAAAAATCCTCTCCAGGGATTTAAAAATTTCAGATCAAGTCTTAAATCAAGCAATCGTTTCAACGCTAAAGCCGTCACTCCGGAAAATAAAAGGCCTAGGATAATTTCTTCTCTGCTCCAGAAAAGAATATCGCCCGAACCCACGGTCAAAAGCAGATAGAAAAGCAAAGAAAAAATAAATATGATAAAAAAAGCAAGCATTATTTTTCTTTAATTAATCTTTCCATCAGACTATTAATCATCTTCTTGTCCTTGGAATGCACCGTGCGCAGGCAGAATTTCATATTTTTCTTAATGTATAATTCCACCACTTTTTTCAAGCCGGAATCTATCGCTTTAAACTGGTTTAAAACGCCCTGGCAGTCTTCGGGTTTTGTTTCCACTAATTTAGACAGGCCGTCTATCTGGCCCTTGATTATATTAAGCCTCCTGGTCAAATCTTTTTGTTCTTCCATAATAAGTGCATTATATACCCCCACCCCCTATCTGTCAACTAAGTTTTCCCCAGTTACAAAAAAGCTGCCCTTGAGGGACAGCTGATTGGAATGTTTACTCGTTTTCCTCTTTTGCTTTTTCTGTCTTGGTTATCGCCTGCATCGGGCAGACTTCAACGCATCTGCCGCAGCTTTGGCATTTTTCCTGGTCAACTTCGGCTTTGCCGTCTTCTCCTATTTGCACCGCCCCATTGGGACAAGCTTGAACGCAAGCGCCGCAGCCAACGCATTTTACTTTATCTACTTGGGCCATATTATTATAATCTTTAGTTATTAATCGACTTTCAAGCTTCAATAATATACATTATTATACCTTCTTTATCTCTTGTCAATGATTTCTTTTATTTCCGCTTCATCGGAAACTATCCTTACCTTAACGCCCATTTCCATTAATCTTTCTTTGGCTCCTTCCCCTATATTCTTAACTATTACTTCGTCCGGCAGCACTGATCTTATAAATTTCACTCCATGCCCTCCTTCCGGTCCATAATAGGGATTTTTGATTTCTTTTCTGTTCGTTTCCCCTTGTTTTTTGTCTATGATCAAATATTCAGAACTGCCAAAATCAGCGTTAAATTTTCCCTCCTTAAAAGGAATAATTATCCTGTATCCGTCTTTCTTGACGATAAGCTTCCCTCTCCAGCCCATTCCCTTTCCCCATTTCTGCCTGATCAAGCTCAATTTGCGCTGGTGAGATTTAATTTGGATCACGACATATTTTAATTTTTTGATCTTTGAAAGCAGATCATTTTGCAGCTTTCGGGAAAATTCTTCCGCTTCACCCACCGACAGCCCTGAATCAAGTTCAATAGCTATTTCAGCAAAGGTCGCTGATCCTATTTTGCGGGTTTTAAGAGAAACGACGGAAATGCTTTTTTCCCGGCAGTGCTTTGTTATAAGATTCTCTGTTTCTTCATCCATAACTCCCAATAGATTGTCCATCACTTCACGGCCCAAAGAATAGCTTTTCTGAAGAATATAAATACCGATAAGGACAGCGACCAAGCCGTCAATAAAAAGAAAATACTCAACCAATAGAAGACCGATCAATACTCCGACGGAAGAAAGAGCATCGGATCGGGAATGCTCGGCATCGGCGACCAAAGCCAAACTCTCCTCCTGTCCGCCGCATTTAAACTTTAAACGAGCCATTCCTTCGTTCGCAAACACGGAAAGAACGATCACTGCTATTCCCCAAAAGCTGAAACGGACGGCTTCCGGACTTAAAACGCTCTCCACGCCTTCAAAGATGATCCAAAGGCCGGAAACCGCCAAGAAAAAAACCACAAACATTCCGCTGATTGTTTCCGCCGCGTAATGTCCGTAAGGATGCTCCTTGTCAACCGGCTTTTGAGCCGCTCTGATGCCAAAGTAAACTCCCAGAGAAGACAAAAAGTCGGTGGCGGAATGAATGCCGTCAGCTATTAAAGCGGCGCTGTTAATAACCGCGCCAACCGCTACTTTACTGATTCCTAAAAAGATATTAACCCAGATGCTTAAAATTGAGACCGCTTCTTTATTCATATTATTATTTTACCTCTTTTCCTGTTTAAACACAATTTCATAAAAAGAAACGGCCGAAGCCGCTATTTTTATTTTTTATTCAAGACAAGTTGCCAATGCCTTTTTCTTTTGGTTATAAGCTTTTGTCACGGCGCAAATTTCTCCCGGAGTAACTGATAAGCCCAGCTCTGCCAATGAATTAATATGCCCGCCGCGGACAAGGAAGCGTTTTAATTTGTGCAGTTGATTCTTGGATGCTCCAAGTTTAGCGGCTTTTACCGCAGATTCAGGGTCGCTCTTTGTCATGAACCTTTTGACTACCGGATCAACTTCATGCTCCGAAACTGCCCCCTTTCTTAACTCTATGGCCTCCATCCAATTTTCAATTGGTCCCGTTCTGGCAGTATAATCCACCAGCTGCCCGGTCACCTTATGGTGGGCCCCTACTCCGTCTAGTCCGGCGACTGACAGGGCTTCTTCAATTGATCCCCCCTTAAGAAGCGATTTGATAGAATCTGCTGCTGCTTCTTTCATTTTACATTCCTCTCTTGCCAGCCTTTCCCCCCTTTGGTAATTTGTTTCTTTTACATCTTTTTCTGTTCCGCTCATTTTTTCCGCCTCCTCTGGTTTTTTGTCCCAAAAATTTATGAAAGGACTAGTTTCATTATCCATATTATATTAAATTTGTCAAAAAAATAACGCCTTCTCTTTACAACAAAAAATATAATTGACAAATCTGTCAAAATGAAATAATCTTTATTAAGCATAAGTTATTATTGCTTAATAGCTCTTTATTTTTGAGAAGGGCTCCTCCCGCCTTTCGTCTCAAGGGAGAGTGAATGCATATCATTTTGATAGCTTCACTCTCCCAGTAAAAAAATGGCTCAGAGCCATTCTTTTTGTTTTTAATGTTTTTGACAAAAATAAATTGAGATGGTATGATGATTTCATATATTGTCAAGCAAATCACTCGCAGAGCAGGCTTAATGGTCTGACACAGCTATGGCCTGCTCTGCATAATCTCTTTATTTTTAGCACCTTTCCACAACAACAGCACCTTTATTTTCTCTCCAAGAAGATGTCCCTGACATCTTTTTATTTTTTGAAATGCCCTATATTTGACAGTTCCCGCTTGGCAATGATATAAGATAACTGCAGGATTGGCAGTGGTCTATACAAATACCGCCTCCACGGTGCATCTAGACAAACCGCTGTCCAATTCCTATTTACGAAATAGCACCTTATTCTCCTAAAAAAGAGACACCAAAAGTGTCTTTTTGTTTTTAAAATTTAGATTATGAAGCCAATGACAGCTCCTCCCAAGCAAAGCAAGCCGAAGATTAAGGCAAAGACAGAAAAGTTTATTCTCTTGGCTAATTTAAGCAAGAAATCCAAGCTTAGAAAACCAACGGCAAAAGCCGTTATCAAAGCCGGCCAGGAAGCAATAATAACATCCGTATCTTTCAATAAGATTAAAGCGCTGGCAGCCAGCACGGCCGGCGCTGAAAGCATATAGGAGATTTTTAATATCTCCTGGGGAGTGAATCTTCCCAAGGACAAGCCGAAAATAGTGGAGCCGGAACGGGAAACCCCGGGAATTACCGCCAATCCCTGCAATGCTCCCACTAATATTGCCATCCAATTTTTGCTCAGATTAAGGCTTCTTTTCTGTTTCTGAAAATAGGCGGTCAGCAAGAGTCCGATTCCCATTACCAGCAATAATCCCGGGCCAATGGCAATATCCCTGATCAGGCTGTAGATGATAAAGCCGATAAAAAGAGAGACAGCCGTGGCAATGGCTATAAAATGGAATAAATCAAGATCCTTTAAGGTTAAGACCTTTGTCCAGTCTTTGCGGAAATAGACCAAAACAGCCAACAAAGTGCCTAAATGCAGAAACAGGGCCGTATCTATTGGATTGACTCCATCAATGAAAAACTGGCTGGCTAAAGCCACTATCCCTTCGCTGGAAATAGGAACCCATTCAAAAAACCCTTGCAATATCCCTAAAATTATATAATCCCACATATTTAGTACATATACCTTCTCATGGTAAAGAAGGAAGTTACTAATAAAATAGCAAAAGTAAACAGGAAAATAGCGTTTAGCTGCATTGGACTGATTCCGGAAGAAAAATAGAACTGAGCCGCGTAGGGCTGATAAAAGCCCGACAAAATTATCTTATCAGAAATTCCGGTCCAAGCAAGCTTCAGGATTCCCAAAGAAAACAATAAGAACAAAAGATTGTAAATCCAACGGGTTGCAGCGCTGGGAAATTTGGAAGCTATGCCAAAGGCCGCTTTCTCAATCGTATCAATTAAAAAACAAACTATCAATAGCATTGCATAAACAGCCGTTAGCCCAATCAATACCCTGGGGCTTTCCGGCAAAGCAACAAAATCAGGCGGCAGCCATTGATTCGTGTTTATGGCCGCCGCCATCCAGACAGAGATAAAAAAGGCCAGGAAAGATATAAAAGAAGTTTTAAACATAATTAGATAAGCCTTTTGGCCCGGGTTTTAATATATTTGAACAAGAGAACAAGAAGCAAAGAAAGCAAAATTCCGGCAGCCACATCATAGGGAAAATGATAGCCTGAATAAATAACCGCAAAGCCGACTAAAGAAGCGACTATTAAAAAAGGAGGACTGAACTTCGGCTTTTCCAAAAGGATGGGCAAAGCCAATCCAAAAGCAAGCATGGTGGTGGTGGAAGGAAAAGTGGAGCCGGTTATTTGAAAGTCCCCGACCAAACGTGTTGCTAAGAGAACATCATCGGGTCGCGGAAAGAGGAAAAAGGCTTTGCTAAAGGTTCCCAGCTGGTAGCAAAAAAAACCCGAGAAAATGGAAAATACGCCCAGCTGGCGATATCCCCGGAAAAAGAAGAAAAAGAAAGGAGCAAAGCCCAGTAACAAGAATAAGGGAATTAAGACATAGAAAAAGATGAAATCCAAAACAGCGCTCCCCAGAGAATGATTGATAAGCAAAAACAAGCCATCGTTCCAAAAAATAGTAAGCAGAGAAAAAATAGCCGTTAGAATGAAAAAGGTTAAAAAGTATCTCTTGTCTGTATGAAATAGTTTTTTCATAGTTTAATAATATCATTCTTAAGACTAAAAAACAACTAACCACCCTATTCTGGACTCCAAGGGCATTTTAGAAATTAAAATGTATCTGGCATTATACACAAAAAATCCTGATAAATTTTCAGGATTTTTAGTACGGAGGCAGGTGGAATCGAACCACATCCCCTCGTCAGGGACCATTCGGTTATCAGGCGATGGCCAGATCCGTCTGGCTTCAACCTCCCTAAGCCTCCGCAATAATATTTTAACAAATAATAAAAACAAAAACAATTCCGAAATTAATTTCGAAACTGTTTTTGGTACCCTTCTAGAGATGTGACATCGCTTGATAACCAATTTAAAACTATCATACCTTGACCAACCTGTCAAGCGGTTGTACTGATTTATCGCAACAAATCGTATGCTATAAATTATCTCTCCGCTTCCTATAAGCGCGAGCAAGAGCGTATTGTATCAAGGCGGTCAATAACGCCAAGATAAGGAATATTAAGAGAGTAAAGCAAAGGTGAAGGAAGAAGTAGAAGATAAGCAGCAAGGCTAATAACAAGAGTCCCCAATCAAACCAGACAACGGCCGCTTTCTTCCAATAAGTCCTCATTGATTCAACCTGTTCTTGATTTCTCCTTTTCCAGGCCTTTCTTCCTTTGACTAAAGAATAAATAACCAAGATTAACAGCAGCCACCAAGGAAGGCAAGGAAAACCGTCTCCCCAATCTTTGAATAAGTTAGAGAAAATACCTGCTAGGCCGGCTGTAAAGTTGGCTTCGGGTTCTTCTTTAGGTTCTTCGTCAACAGGTTCTTCTTTAGGTTCTTCTTTAGGTTCTTCGTCAACTGGCGCTGTTCCTCCGGTTATTCCACCGGTTGGCCCGGTGTCCGGTTCGGTCCAAACAAGGCCTCCGTCCGGCTCTTCAGCTGGTGGTTCTTCAGCAGGAGGCTCTTCAACAGGAGGTTCTTCCTCGTATCCGCAATCTTGAGTCGCAAAACTATATTGCTTGCTGATTGTCGGCGGTGAAGCATGAGAAACACAGCGATAGTAATAAGTGGTATTAGGGGTTAGTCCGGCAATAGTCACGGTATGAACTGTTACTTTGGGATCAACATCATATTCGGGAGTGGTATGGGCGTAGCCGTATGCTGGCGGTGTTCCGCCGGTGTCGCTCATATCCAAATCATGAGCTTCGTGTTCCGCTCCGTAAATCATTTGAGAAGTTGAGAAATAATTGGTAATCCAAGTGGCAGTTACCGAACAATCGTCATTCACTATAATCTCAATCGCGTCACGGATTGTCAAGCCCGGAGGTACCGGGCCTCCGCCTCCGCCTCCGCCATTGCCTCCATTACCGCCGCCGCAAGCCGGGCATCCGCCGCCGCCGCAATCTATTCCGGTTTCGCCATTATCTTGTTCACCATTATAATTACATGTTGGACCGCCTTCTTTGCCCATAAAGCCGACTAAGATGTCAAAACTGGTTGTTTTTCCCTGCCATTCGTTTCCTTTTTCAGCAGGAAAGGCTATTTCATAGACATATTTTTCAGTGGCGCCGTGAGCTACGGCCGAAAGATAGGTTTCTCCGTCGTGATAAAATTGGAATAAAGTTTTTTCTCCGGTAGTTCCCCCGTATAAGTCAGCTCCTCCGTCAATACTGATAGTAATTGTCAAAGCGCGGGACAAGTCATCGCTTGGTACAGCGCTAGGATCAGGAAATCCGGGAAAATTAATCGCTTCCGTGGCAATCGGCTTGATCTCTCCGCTGGTGTTGGTCACTTCCACCCAGCGAGCCACACTATCTCCTGGCTTTACATCGGCATTATTAAATAAAGGGTCGTCTTCAAACACAACTTCCAATCCTGAAGTGGACTGGGCGCAAACAGTAGTGCCCATTAGCAAGCCTCCTGTCAGAATAACAGCTGCTAAGATAACCTTCCAAATTGTTTTATTTATGTTTGTCATATTGAATTATTAGCCATTATTTATTCCGTCTTCTTCGGAAGTGTCTGTTTCAATTATATCTCCCTCCGGCAAAACAGCGGGCTCGTCAGCTCCTGAACCAAGGTTGAAGATATCTCCCTCGACTGGCGGTTCTTCGGGTCCATCTACCGGCTCTTGTTCATCAGCGGGTTCATTGTTGGTATTTGTTGTTCCGTCAACTCCGTCTTCTTCGGAAGTGTCTGTTCCAACTATGTCTCCCTCCGGCAAAACAGCGGGTTCGTCAGCTCCTGAAAGACTAAATATATCATCTGCAGGTTCGTCAACCGGGAATTCCGGTCCCAATTCCGCTTCCATTTCCGCTAAAACGTCAATCCAGCACATTCCGAGTCCTCCTTCTTCAGGCATAGGCGGTTCAAAGATCCTGCTGCCGGTGTAGTGATTGTTAAGCATTGGATTTTCCGGTCCGGTGACAACCAGCTTGACCCAGACATAACCGTAATAACAATAGGCGCCGGTTACATGGAACATGTACTGCCCGCCGTTAGGAGAACTGTTGAACGGCAGATCCTCTTTTACTAAATAAACTGTGTCATTGGCGTCAATTATTCCTTGAAACGACCCGTCATCCGTAATATAGTACATGTCAACGGTTAGTTCTCCGGGAGCGCCGTTAGGGTTATTAACTTCAAAGCGGACAGGATAAGTGCCTCCGCAGTACCAGATGCTTCCCAAGGCATTAGTTATCACCACTTCCGGCAGTCCGAAGTCCACCCAGTCAGCGACAGTATCAGTGTCGGTTCCCGTTGGGTATCTGCCCAAGATATGGCCTTCGGCAACATCATCAACTCCCGGATCCCAGACATTAGAATTATAGTTCGGCCAAGGGACGCAAGGCGGCGCTGTTCCTCCGGCGCAGATAACATTCGGCGCTAGAGTAATAGCCGGATCAAAGACAGTCGGAGTGGCAAAAGGAATAATTATAGAAGTGGGGAAAAACGGTCCCATGGCGCGAATGCTAAAGCCGGCATTAAACTCGGTAAGAGTGGTTAGATCCTGTAGAGCGTCACAAAGGGTTATATTGCCCGATGAATCTATCTTAACAAGCAAAGCTTCGTAACTGCCTCCGGAAGGCTTGGAACTGCCGGTGATGATATAGCCGCCGTCTGAAGTCTGCTGAACAAATTCAAGATTGTCTTGAATGGTGCCGGGAGCCGCAAAGCTCTTAGCCCAAGTTTGGTTGAATCCGGCGTCTGTTTTGATGATAAGGCCGCTGTACATATGCCCTTCGGTCATGCTCTTATATTTCCCTACGATGATATATCCTCCGTCGGAAGTCTGAATGGCATGATAAAATAAGTCTGCGGTGGTTCCGGGAGTCGCATACTCCTTGCTCTGGACTACGCTGCCAGCAGAATCTATCTTAACAATAAGAGCATTGGAGCCGCTGCTGCCGGCATAATAGTTTGCTGTCATCACATACCCTCCTCCAAAAGTTTCTTCCAGAGAGCTAAGAGTTAAATGCTGGGTGCTGCTATAGCCGCCGTAAATATTAGCCCAAACATTGTTGCCCGAAGGATCCAGTTTGGCCAGATAAATTTCATCTATTGACGTTGGTGAGGAAGGACGCGGATTCATTCCGGCTATGACATAGTCGCCGTCGGAAGTCTGTCGGACAATGGTGGAGCCGGTGTCAATTACCGCGTGTTTTTTAGCCCATTGCTGGCTGCCCAGCGAATCTGTTTTTATAATAAAGGCAAGATGATTGTAATATCCTTCGGTAACATATCCTCCCATAACATAGCCTCCGTCTGAAGTCTGCTCCAGAGAAGTAATCATCATATTACTGCTGTCGTAGCCTCCGATGGCAAAAGCCTTGGCCCAAACCGGATTGCTGGCTGGATCTGTTTTAAACATGACGGGAACGCTGCTGCCTCCGGTGTGGCAGCGGGCTGTGACAATATAGCCTCCATCGGAAGTTTCTTCAGCATAAGTGGTTGTAATGTCATCGCAACCGCAAATTGCAAAATCCTTGAGCCAAACCTGTTCTCCGTCTGAATCCAGCTTAAACAGATATTCTGAACCGACAACATAGCCGTCATCCGCAACCTGCTGGATAGGACCCCAGCCGTAAGAGAACTCGGAATAAGTCTTGGCCCAGCCAGCTCCGCCAAAGGAGCATAAGTTAGGAATTCCCCAATTCATTTGGTCAACAATGCCTCCGTCGGGATTCTTCAGCATCAGCATATCCGCGTCATTATCCATTTCAAACAACTCTCCTCCCAAATAACTGATTTTAACCACTTCGTTAGGAATGTTCCAATAATCCCAAGTTCCGCTGTCGCGCGATACTACGGCAAATCCCAGAGAAGGAATAGAAACATTATCCAAGATAATCTCGCAAGTATTGCGGTTGCAAAGCTCCCAATTCTGCAAGTTAACAGGACCGGCGGTAGGATTATACAGCTCTATCCATTCATTGTCCGGCTCTGTTCCGTGCGCAGAATCAACATCATAGTAAACCTTGTTTATTAATAATTCCGGTCCGCCCCATTCGCCGGCAGTAATAGTATTCTCTATTTCTTCAATATCGCTGAAGCCGGAGCAAAGACCGATTTGCCTGCCTTCGTAAATAAGCTTGAAGCTGCAGGTCTGTCCCTGTAGATCAGGGTCGTCGCTTGTTAAAGAAGCGGTAAAGTTCCAGCTTGGTTTAGCCGGGAAAATGGCTTCCGCTGATTGGAAGTTATCCAAAGCCATGCTGGTTCCGAAACCGTCTTCCAAAGTCAAATAATTGCATAAAACGCCAACCGGCTCTTCCACTCTTACCGTATAGTCAAAATCCAAAAGGCCTTCCTGAACTACATTGATTGTCCTGGCCGTAGTCTGTTCCAAAGTTACCTCGGGAGCAAAGTCAGCCGGAGAAGAAAGGCTAAAATCTAAAACAGCCACGTGAAAACTGTTTTCTGCGGAATCTTCAGTATCAGTAAAGTAAGAAACAGTATTGCCCACGGCTAAAAACCCGGTATAGTTAAGTCCGATAAATAGGGATAACACGATGAGCCTTAAGGCTGTTTTTCTAAAAGATTTGTTCATTTTATTTTAAACTCTTCTAAATCTTTTCTTATTTTCTCTATTTCTTCTTTATTTTTTTTAATGTCTTCTTTGCTAAACTCAATTTTTTCTTTGTTTCTTCCTATGTCCGCTGTCTGCGTTTCGTTTCTCTGGTAATTGCCAGCCAGCCTCTGTTCCTGTCTCTCGTTTACTTCAAAATTCTCTTGAATCCTTTCGTCTTGCTCCTCGTCCTTCTTCTTATTCCTCATTTTTGTGATCTCATTCTTTACCTTTCTTAATTCGTCATAAACAATGATTACGGCCGGAATAACGATGATAAGCATGAAGCCGATCGGCTTTTTCACGGCATCAACGGCATAACCGATGAAAGGAACGGAAAACAATACTTTGCCGATAATGTCTCTCTTTAAAACTGTCTTGGCGTCCGGAGCATTATTGGCGTCTCCCTTGGTGGTGTATAATACTCTGCCTTCAGTAACTTCTATGTTTTCTATTCTGTGAGTGGTCGGGGTCTCGCTGTTCTTTCCGAATGTGATCACCTCCCCGATCTTATAGCTCTCTGCCGGCTTTATCACCACTATGCTGCCCGTTTTAATATCCGGCTCCATCGAACCGGAAAGCACAGTCAATACTTGGAAATTACCGGTTATGGGAAAAGTGGAGATTACCAGCAGCAAAGCGATCACAGCAATCAAACCAACAAATATGTACTGAATTATTTTTAATTTGCTCATATTTTTTCCTCCTCAGGATTAATATTTAAATCCTTTATACCAAGCAGATAATAGATCATCTGCTTGGAAAAAGGCTTCAAAAACTGTTATTAAGGACAAGTTCCGATTCCGTGAAGAAGGGTTTCCAAATCACTCCAGTTGGCTGCGCCAAAGTAATGAGCTGGGCTTGTTGCGATCTGATCTCTAAGGTATGCAGTAGTGTTAGT
>JAUVEE010000039.1 GCA_030594935.1 bacterium | reverse complement strand
AAAGAAGGGGACAGGATTTTTGTTGATGTCAAAAACAAAGAAATTGTTTTTAACGCTACCAGGAATAAAAAAACTAAAAAATGATTAAAAATATTGCGAAAATCATCGCTATTTTCATAATCGGCCTTGTGGGCGGAATCTTTTCCGAACAAATTCTCTGGCCTTATCTTATAGAAAAGCCCCTTTTTGAGAAATACGAATTGGGAGACCGGCCTATTTTTTTAACCGAAACTATTCTTATTCAAGAGAATACCGCTCTGGTGGAAGCGATAGAGAAAGCGGAAAAATCAGTCATCGGCATAAAAACCCAGCTAAAAACAGGTAAAACAATAGAAGGCAGCGGACTGACTATCACTTCTGACGGATTGATAGTCACTTTGGCTGAGCTTGTTCCCCAGGGAGCAACTTTTACTTTTTATGTTGATGGAGAATTGACTTCCTTTAAAGTTTTGAAAAGGGAATTGAAAGAGAATTTGGCTTTAATAAAAGTGGAGAAAGAAAATTTATCCACTGTTAGCTTTGCCAATATTGGAGAGATAAAAAGGGGGCAGAGAGTTTTTCTCAGCGGAATAGTTTTTGAGAATAAAATTCCGCAAAGAACAGCCAACCAGGGAATCATCAAGCGCTATAATAAGGATATGATTTATACCAGTATTATTGATAATCTTCCGGGAAGCTCTTTGTTTGATATTGAGGGCAATGTTTTAGGCTTAAATACTGTTAATAAGGCCGGGGAGATTGAAACTATTTCCATTGGAACCATCAAACAATTCGCCGGATTTTAAGTTCTAGTCCCACTTGCGGAGCCAAACAGCGAAAACAGGGTCAAGCCCTGTTTTGTTTTTTAAATAGAAAAATGGTAGTTTAAATTAAGGAGCATTAAAAATTTAAGTATAATTTATTAATTGGCCTTATTGGGCCGCATTTGAATGAGCCAAAATTTATTGAAAAAAGATTGGGGATTTTATCTCGGAATCTTTGAAAGAATTATAATATTTTCCGTCGGAATCTGGACATTTTTTAATTTCCAGCATCCTTATGTCGTTGAGAAGGGCTTGGTTTTTAGGCAGGCGGTTTTTATTGTTTTGATTTTTGTTATTCCTTACTTGGCTTATAGAAGAAGAATCTTTCTGAAAGATTTTCCTTTTAAAGCTGACGCCATAATTTTAAGCCCGCTTCTTCTCGATACCATAGGAAATTTTTCAACTCATTTTATATTAAGCTACGACCGCTGGGATTTTTTTGACAAAATTGCTCACTTTTGGGGTTCAGGAGTTTTCACTTTCCTGGCTTTTATTATTTTAATTTCCTATTTCTACGCCAAAAACAAAAAAACTGAGATTTTCTATCTTTTTTGGCTGAGTTTGGCGATTGGTATTATTTTAGAGGGATTTTGGGAGATATGGGAATATTATTACGATTTCAGACACGGAACTATTTTAGTGGGCGGTTTAGGCGATACCTTGGGAGATATGGTTGCCGGTTTCTTTGGGAGCTTGGTTGCTTCTGGCCTTTGCTGTTTTTGGTATATCCGATTAAAAACCGAGGAGAAGAAAGAGTATCTTTTCCATCTCTCTCGATTATTTGCCAATTCACGGTTCTGAACGCGCCTTGCAAGAGGAGCAACAGAGGCTCGGCCTCTGTTTTTCTTTGTTTTTATTTTAAAATATACACCATAATGTCGCTGACATTAGTTCCGGTTTGCCCGGTTACTATAAGAGAATGACTAATTTTTTTAAACAAGGCGTTGGTGTTGTAATAATCAAGATATGATTGAATATCTAATCCTTTGTTTTTTGCCTGAGCTAAGCTTTTATCGTCAGCTATTGCCCCGGCAATATTTTCTAAAAAATCTGAACCGTCCGTGTTCACGCTGGCTATAACCCATTGGCCGGGATATTTTTTCATCGCGAGAATAGAGGCAGCCACATAATGCTGGTTCCTTCCTCCTTTTTTAGAAACAGCAGGCAATTTTGGAGATGTTTCTCCTCCGACAAGAAGCAAATCATAGTTTTGGTATTTTCCCCTTAATATCTCCTTTGCTCTCAACTTGGCTGCCTTTGTTGGCTCTCCTGATTGTTTGGCAGTGATAATATGGGGATTAAATCCCATTTTTTTGGCTTTTTCCGCCATTGCCTTCAAAGCTATTCGGTTATCCCCAATGATATAATTATGACAATGAGCTGAACTTGGAGAGGCTTTTTTTGCCTTAGATTTAATTTTCTTGGTTAAAAAGGCAACAATATTTTTTGGCGCCTGAGACAATAAATTGTATTTTTTCAAGATATTATGGGCGTCTGAAGGAGTTGAAGGGTTGGGAAAAGTTAAGCCGGAAGCAATGCTTTCTAATTTGTTTCCAATCACATCGGATATTATCAGAGAAACTACAGCGGCCGGAGCAAAAAAACAAGCCAGTTTTCCTCCTTTTATTCTAGACAGCTGCTTTCTGATCACATTAATTTCTTCTATCTTTGCTCCGCTGCTCAATAACAGCTTGGTCATTGCCTGGAGATCTTTCAATCTTATTCCTTCCGCCGGAAAAGTCATCAAAGCGGAGCCGCCTCCGGAAATCAAGCATATTATTAGATCGTTTTTATTGATAGAATACCGAGACTTTAAAGACAGCATTTGCTTTACCCCTTGAATTCCTTTTTGGTTTGGGAGAGGATGGCCGGCCGCTATTATTTTTATTTTCTTTGTCTGGTATTTACTGCTTTGGCAATTTATTGTTCCAGCAGAAATATGAGCGGGATTAATAATGCTTTCCAAGGCTTCAGCCATAGCCCCGGACGCTTTGCCTCCGCCGATAACGAAAATCCTTCCACAAACTTTGTAATTATCGTTTTTCACAGATAGAATCTTCTGTCTTGGATCATATTTCAGGGCATTTTTAAGAAGAGAAGAAGGAAGAACGCTTTTAATTCCCGCTGCTATAATATCCAATCCTTGTTTTCTTAATTTGCCAGTGGCAATTCTATTTTTATTTTTAATGATCATAGAGAACCTTTTATCAATGATAAGAGATAATTTCTCTTGCGATAGAATTTTTGAGCTTGTCTTTGGATTACTTGTTCTGCCTCTACCGGGCTTTTATCAGCTGTTTTTTTAATAAATGACGATATCCTGGCTAAATAGAAGATTCTGAGGAATTTAATTATGGATTTTCGGTTTGAACCGGTATGATATTGATAAAACATCTCGTAAACTATCTGGGGCCAGAGACTGCTGTCTATATTTAGAGTTTTGTCAGCAGTTGTTTTTTCAATTTTTTGCCAAAGCTCTGGAGTAAGGCATTTTTGGATTGATTTCTGGCGGGCCAAAAATTCAGAGGTTGCTTTTTTCTCAAACGGCCTGTAATCAAGTTCAAAGTCTGGATATTTTGTCGCTTTTGCCTGACAAACCAGAGGCAGGCCCTGGCAGCTTATTTTCTTCTGCCATAAATTTTGGTTTTCAGACAAGAGCCGGAAAAGCGTGTCCGTCACTTCCAAAAACATAAAATCTAATTTTGGCGCGCTTGGTTTATGAACTTTGGAGCCCAAATTCACTCGGCACAACTTGAACTTGCCCTGGATAGCGTTCAAAATCATAAAAATATCAATGCCGAATTTTCTTATTTCCGCTGACCATTTCTGCTTTAGCCAGTATTCAACCAGCGCTCGGGAAAAACCCACCTCTCCGGCAATAGGCTGGCGGATATTATATCCCAAAAGCCCATAAGCCAAAGGAAAGCAAATGTGATTAGTTATGGAGCCATCGTCTTCATCGCGGTAGTAAATGGGGCTTATATAGTCATAGCCTTTCACCAGGGGATTAAGAAGGCATTTTACCCATTCCGGAGTCATATTTTTTATATCAGAATCCACAATCATACAATAAAGCGCTCCTAAATCCTTAACCTTTAGAAAAATATTGCGCAGATTATTTCCTTTTCCCGAAACTCCGGGGGGAGTGGAAACATAGATTTTGGGAGTTTTTGTTTTGGTGTTTAAGAAAACTTCACGGGTATTATCGGAAGAATTATTGTCAGCGTTGATTATTACCGCTTTCCTGCCCTTAAAGTATTTTTCCAGACCCTGATCAAGCTTTTTGACCACATTAGCGATGGTGTCTGCTTCATTATAGGAGGGGACGCCCACTACGATTTCCGCTGTTTTAATGTTATCGGGATTAATTTCTTCCATATTTGTCTTTTAGCCTGATTATGTCTTTTTTATCAAACTTGCCGAAAGAGATTTCCAATATCTCAACTTGGGTTCTGGCTTTGGCTTTGTGCTTCGTCTTTTTGGGGATAAAAAATTCGTCATTTTTCTCCGCTTCCATAATTTTATTGCCCAGCCATATTTTGGCCTTGCCTTTAATGATTTTCCAAAATTCATCTCTCTGATTATGATACTGCAAACTCAATTCTTGTTTTGGTTTGATAAAGAGGATTTTGACAGTGCAATTTTTATTCTGGCAGAATCTCTCAAAACTTCCCCAAGGTCTGTTTTCTAAATATGGTTTTATTTTCTTCATTGTTTTTAATTATATCAAATTTTGTATCTCTTTCAAGAACACAGGGGAGTCAAGCAGGGGCAAACATGATTTAGAATAAGGCAAGTTGATAGGGTTGTTTTTGTTGTTTTCTATCTGTTCTGCTATAATGATATATAAGAAGTCAGGCAAGCCAAATTTCCAAAGCAGCTATCAAACCTTTGGACAGTTGCACTATTCCTCATTATTTATAGAATCATTGGAAAGATGACTGGTCTGCCAAACAGGTTTTAATATTAAAGCAATGAAAAAAGACAAAGAAGAAATTCTTTACGAAGAAGTTTTTAAAAAACTAAACAAGACGAAGATAGATTATGCGGTTTGCGGAGGATTAGCAGTGATTATTTATGGTTATACTCGACTGACAGCGGATTTGGATTTGATTGTCAGTTTGAAGAAAGAGAATCTTGAGAAACTTTACGATGCTTTGATTGAAATGGGGTATAAATCTCAAGCACCGGTTAAAAAAGAAGAGTTTGCTGATAAAGAAATTTTGGGAAAACTGGCTGAAGAGAAAAATATGAAAGTTGTTTCTTTTTATAACAAAAACGATCCCTTCAAAGTGATTGATATAGGTGTTAATTTGCCCCGGAATCAAGAAATTTTAAAAAGAAAAAAGTATATAAAAATCAACGACTTTAAAATTCCGGTAATTTCTATAAACGATTTAATTAAAATGAAAAAGGAATTAGGCCGCAACCGCGATATAATCGATGTTGAAAACCTTAAAAAAATCAAAAAAGAAAAGAGATATTGACGCTCATTTACTTTATATTTTCAAAAATACCACTTCCGAAGAGCGGCTTATTTGGTTGACAAAGGCATTTGCTTTTTGGAAGATGGTCAAAAAAGATGTGCGTTCTAAATAGAGCATTTTTCAGAGTCCAAAATATTTAGGACGTCGTGGGGATGTTTTCTTCTTAAATTTGTGAATTGCTTTGAATCACGAAAGAGTTAAAGTTTTTTTAATAATACAATTAAGTTGTAAGAATATCTTGCGTTATTAACACTTTTCTAAGCCGCCTTTGTCGGGGCGGTTTTTTATTGGCTGCAGTGAAGTTGATGGTTGACTGTTGACAGTAAACCATCAACTATCTTCAATTAGCGTTTCGGACTGCCATAATATGGACATCCCGATGGCTGCCCAAGTACCTTATTATATCTCCGGCTCCTAATTTTCCTCTATAAACATAATTATCCGTATACCAATGGCTGTTGGCATCGGAAGCGCGGGGAGTAGAAGACCAATAATGTAGTGATCTGCCTATTCCTCGGGACAGTAAAAGCTCTTTTATGTCAGGCAGGCGCCAGTCGGTATAACCGGCAAAATCCAAGTTTTCAATGCGATTAACGGCTTGCTCCCAAGTGCACTTATAGTGCGAAAAGTTGATGTCAGCCCACATTAAATTTGTGCAGAGGCTTGTTTTCGTGCCGTCTCCGTTATCTTCAAAACCCAAATCGCAGCCTTTTTGCTGATGTCCATTATTTTTTTTCTCTATAAGAGAGATAGGAATTACTAGAAGTCAGAATTTCATTATTCTTCGGACCACACGCTGGTTGAAGATAATATATTTAGACATGGTTCGAATCCTATTCACAGAGCCAAGCAGCGAAAAGTTCGAGAGACCGAACTGCGTCAAAAAATCGCCAAACCCGCTGTTTTTTGGTATAATATAGA
>JAUVEE010000011.1 GCA_030594935.1 bacterium | reverse complement strand
CCGGAAATTTTAGCAGAGCCCCTAAGCATTAGGAATCAATTTATGCTGCTCTTATTATTGATTATTATCTTTGTCGGTTTGGTTGCTTTTTCTTTATCCAGAAAGATTATTACTCCCTTGAAGATATTAACTGAAAAGGTGTCGGAAATAGGAGCCAAAAAAGGCGTGGATACTGAAATTGTCGTTAAAACCGGAGACGAAATAGAAAAACTGGCAATGTCTTTTAATCAGATGCTAGGGAGGCTGAATGTCAAAACAACCCGATTGGAAGAAAAAACCAAAGAGCTTCAAGAGAGGATAAAGGAGCTAAATAAATGGTATAAGCTGACAGTGGGCAGAGAATTGAAAATGGTAGAATTAAAAGAAAAACTCAAAGAATTAAGAGAAAAATTAAAGAGTTTTTCTAATAGATAATTTATGCCAAGAGAAAAATCAGCCGGAGTTATAATTTTCAGGAAAGAAGAAGGTAATATTTATTATCTTCTTTTGCATTATCCTGTCGGCTCCCGGACAAGCAAAGACTACTGGGATTTTTCCAAGGGGCATGTAGAGAAAGGGGAAGAGGAAAGAGAAGCAGCCAGCAGGGAAGCGGAGGAAGAAACCGGAATCAAAGAATTGGAATTCAGGCCGGGCTTCAAAGAACAAATAGAGTACTTTTTCAAATTCAAAGGAGAAACAGTTTTTAAAACTGTTGTTTTTTATCTGGCGGAAACAAAAACAAAAGAAATAAAGATTTCTTTTGAGCATATTGGCTATCAATGGCTTTCTTATGAGGAAGCCCAAGAACAACTAACTTTTGACAATGCCAAAACAATTCTTAAAAAAGCCAATGACTTTATTCCAGGAAAAGGTTTATCAGGTAGTGAAGAAAATTCCTAAAGGAAAGGTAATGACCTATCAAGAGGTGGCTGTTGCTATTGGTTCTCCCGGTTCTTGCCGGGCAGTGGGGAATGCTTTGAACAAAAATCATAATCCCGATGTTCCTTGTCATCGGGTGATAAGGTCAGACGGCCAAGCAGGGGGATATCGGGACGGAGTTGCTAAAAAGATGCAGCTGCTTATGAAAGAAGGTGTCAAAAAACCGCATTTATGATGCGGCTTTTGCTTTGTCTACTATTTTGGTGAATATTTCCGGGTGATCTTTGGCCAATTCGGATAATACTTTTCTGTCTATCTCAATTTTATTTTTCTTTAGCGCTTCAATGAATCTGCTGTAAGTGATTCCTTGCTCTCGGCAGGCGGCGTTGATCCTAATCTGCCAGAGCTGGCGGAATGTTCTTTTCTTGACTTTCCGGTCCCGGAAAGCGTAAGTCCAGGCATGAAGCAAAGCTTCTTTGGCTGCCTTGAATTTTGATTTGCGCCCCCAGCAAAAACCCTTAGTATGCTTTAAAACATTCTTTCTTCTTTTATTGGCAATTGTTCCTCGTTTTACTCGTGTCATAAGCCTGGTAATAGTTTCTTAATTTTTTTAGTTTCTGCCTTTGACACCACAACCATTTTTCTGGCCAGCCTTCTTCTGTTGCCTGTTTTTTTAGCCAAACAGTGGTCCTGGCCGCAAAGCCGGCGCAGAACTTTTCCGGTTTTGGTGATTTTGAAACGCTTGGTTATTGATTTGCGGGTTTTCATAATTTATTCTTTAACTACTATCATAGTCAGTCCTCTGGGCAGTTTTTTTAATTCTTGTTCAATTTTTACGGGAATAAGATTTCGGAGGACTTCCAAATATTTGTTTATTTTTTCTTCGGCGAATTGTTTTAGCGCTTTTTCCCTCCCTCTAAGCTTCAGTTCTATTCTGACTTTATCGCCTTTCTTGAGAAACTTTTCGGCCTGTTTTGCCCGGGTCTCCATATCATGCTGGGAAATATTGAATGTCAGCCTGATTACTTTCAATTCGCTCACTTTTTGCTTGCTGTTGGCTTTCTTTTCTTTTTTGCGCAGGGAATAAAGGTATTTTCCGTGGTCTGCTATTTTGCAGACCGGAGGATCCACCTTGTCTGTCACTTGGATTAAATCCAAACCGCGCTCTTGGGCCATTTGCAAGGCTTCTCCCAATGCGATAACGCCTTTTTGTTCTCCTGTTTCGTCAATCAACCTGACTTCTTTCGCCCTTATTTGATTATTGATAAATGTTCGTTTGAAAATGTTTCTTTTTTTTATTTAACTTAGTGGAGATGGCGAGAATTGAACTCGCGTGCAAAAATTTCATTAAAACACTTCTACAAGCTTAGTCTGTTTTGCAGTTCGGGATATTAATAAGAAACAGACAAAATCTTAATATTCCTATCCTCTAAAAGTTTTCAATAATTTCCGGAGAAACAGAAATTATCTATCTCAATGGTTTGACACCTGGTTTTATTTATTGAGAATCAATAAAGCAGATGGCCTGCGCTAGGCGCAAGCAGGAGCCAATGTTGCTCCGCTAAAAGCATTAGCGAAAGCGGTTTTAGCTTTGGTAAATAAGTTAGCACTTATTTTGTTTCTAAAAGTTTTACCAGATTTTAGATTGCTGGACTTGCGTATTTTAATAGGAACTTTTGTCGATGCCTGGCACCCCCTTAGGCTTCTTTTAACAATCTGTCTTTCTTGCGCTTAAATTCTTTCTCTTTAATTGACTCTCTTTTGTCTACTTTCTTTTTTCCTCTGGCGATTCCGAATTCTATCTTTATTTTTCCTCTCTTAGTATATACTCTTAAAGGGATTAAAGTCAAGCCTTTTTCCCTTGATTTTCCGATAAGATACCTGATTTCCTTCTTTTTCAGCAATAGCTTGCGCAATCTTTCCGGATTATAGTCAAAGGGAGCGTTGCCGGCCTGATAAGGGGGAATATGGCAGCCCATCAGATGGACTTCATTATTCCGGTCAATTATGATATAAGAACCTCTCAAGCTTATTTTGCCGGACTTAATCGCCTTTACCTCCGTGCCGAGCAAAACCAAACCCGCCTCGAATTTTTCCAGGATTTGATAATCAAAATATGCTTTTTTGCTTTCAGATAAGGCCTTCATATTTATATTTTAGCATTATTAAGGTAAGATAAAAACAATGACTAAAGAGAATATAGCGAAACTGGTGAAAAAAGCAATAAAAGAGCTGCAACAAGAAAAGGTTTTTCCGGAATTTGCTGTTCCGGAAATTCTGGTTGAACATCCGGAAAAGCAAAGCAACGGCGATTATTCCGTTAACGTCGCTTTTAAGCTGGCCAAGACAGTCAAGAAAAATCCGCCGGAAATAGCCGAAGCTATTTCTACCCGGATTAAGACTTCTAAAACAGTGAAAAAAATAGAAGCAGTCTCCGGCTTTATTAATTTTTATCTTTCTGAGTTGTTTTTTCAGCAAGAACTGAATTTGATTTTGCAACAAAAAGACAAATACGGGTCTCAGCAGAGCAAAAAAACAGCGGTGATTGATTATTCCGCGCCCAATATTGCCAAACCTTTCGGCATTGGGCATTTGCGTTCCACCATTATTGGACAGGCGCTCTATAATATCTATCAGTTTCTGGGCTGGAAATGCATCGGAGACAATCATTTGGGGGATTGGGGAACTCAATTCGGCAAACTGATTTATCAGATAAAAAAGAAAACAAAAAAGGATTGGCCAAAACTGACCATTGACGAACTGGAGAAGCTCTATGTTGAGTTTCACCAAGAGGCCGAGAATTGTCCGGAAATGGAGGAGGAGGCCAGAAACTATTTTAAAAAATTAGAAAGAGGGGATAAAGAAGCCAAAGCGATCTGGCAGGCTTGCGTGGATACCAGCTTAAAGGAGTTTGACCGGATTTACAAGCTGCTGGGAATAAAAATTGATTATGTTTTGGGAGAAAGCTTTTACGGAGGAGAGCCAATGCAGAAAATCGTTGCTGAATTAGCCAAAAAGAAAATTAGTTCCCAGAGCCAAGGAGCAACGGTTATTATGGATAATTCTCTTCCTCCGGCCATGGTTTTAAAATCTGACAAAGCCACCACTTATTTTCTCAGGGATTTGGCCACCATTAAATACAGATTAAAGACCTGGCAGCCCGATCTTTTTATTTACGAAGTGGGTGTTGACCAATCTCTTCATTTAAAGCAGCTGTTTTCGGCTGTTAAGCGTTTGGGCTGGATAAAAAAGCAGGAGCTGATTCATGTTGCTCATGGCTTAGTTCGCTGGGAGCACGGCAAGTTTTCCACCAGAAAAGGCCAGACGATTCATTTGGAAGATGTCTTGCAAGAAGCAGTAGCGCGGGCCGAAAAAATTATTAAAACAGCGGAATTTTCAGAAAAAGAGAAAAAAGAAATTGCCAAAACTGTCGGTATCGGAGCAATAAAGTATAATGATTTATCCCAGCATCACAGCAGGGACATAGTTTTTAGCTGGGATAAAATATTGAGCATGGATGGGAATTCCGGTCCTTATCTGCAATATACGGTCGTTAGGTGCCAGAGCGTGGCCAAAAAGGCAAAAATAAAATCGTTAGGGGAAATAAGCTTTGTTGATTTGAACGAATTTGAAGAAAATATTTTAAAAACCGTTTACAAATTTCCGGAAGTGGTTCAAACGGCGGCCGATAATTTTTCTCCGAACTTGATTTGCAATTTTGCTTATGATTTGGCTCAAAAATACAATCTTTTCTATAATCAATGCCCGATCTTGTCTCCGGAAAATAATACCAGATTAGCTTTAAATGCAGTGGTGGAGCAGGTTTTAAAAAATTGCCTCAAACTTTTGGGAATTTCTATTCCTAAAAGAATGTAATTTGAAAAATAACGCTAAAAATGATACTCTGATAGTATGAGAAATTCATATTTTGTCTTGAGGCACGGAAGGAATAATCATCAGACGGAAAAACCGGATTTGGTTTATGGCTGGCCGAACGAAGAGCCTCCTTGCGTTCTTGATTTAGTGGGCAGGGAGCAAATTAAAGCGGCAGCGGAAGAATTGGCAGAGGAAAATATTGACCTTATTTTTTCCTCCGATCTTTTGAGGACGCGCCAAAGCGCGGAGATAGTGGCTGAAAGACTGGGAATAAAAGAAATTCATTATGACGAAAGATTGCGCGATGTTAATTGGGGCGTTTTCCAAGGCAGAACAAAAAAGGAAGCCTGGGAGTACTACAGTCACAACATGAAGGAAAAGTTTGCTAAGGCCGTTCCAGAAGGAGAGAGCTGGAACGACTGCCGCGACAGAATGCTGGCTTGTTTGGAAGAAATAGACAGCAAGCATGAGAATAGAATTATTCTGCTTGTGAGCCATAGCGATCCTTTATGGCTTTTAGAAGGCGCGCTAAAGGGACTGAATAATCAGGAATTATTGCGATCCAAAGAGAACGAAATCAAAGTAGGCGAAATTAGAAAGCTTTGCTGATATGTTTACCCGCCATCGAACCGAAGCCTTGTTTCTTAAAAAAACCAATCAAGGCGAAACGAATCAAATTTTTACCGTTTACACCAAGGATTTTGGAAAGCTGGAGGTTACGGCCAAGGCTATCCGCAAGATTAAATCAAAATTGAAATCCGGCGCTGAAATTTTTTATTATTCTGAAATTGAATTTATTCAAGGAAAAGCTCGTAAGATTTTAACTGATGCCGTTCTGATCAAAAAATTCAGACAAGATTTGTTTCAATCGCAAATCGCTTATCAAATCTCTCAAGCATTGGACGATTTAGTGAAAGGGGAGGAAGAGGATATTAAGATTTGGAATCTGGCGAAAGAAACATTCGCCAAGCTGGAACAACACCCGGAAATTATCTACTATTATTTTTTCTGGAACTTGTTGGCCATACTGGGATATCAGCCTGAAATTTGGCGCTGTGTTGTCTGCCAAAGAAAGCTTATTCCGGCGCATCTTTATTTTAGCTCAGTTAAAGGAGGAATAGTTTGTTCGGACTGTTCTACTCAAGCAGATAAAGAAATTTTTCCGGAAACCATAAAAATATTACGGATCTTTTTTAAAAAAAATTGGGCAACTTTGTCAAAATTAAAAATAGATAATCAGTATAAAAAATCTTTGGCTGTTATTTCTGAAGATTATTTTACTCACATTTTAAAAGCTAACACAATTTAATCATGAGAAAACTTATCATCTTCATTATTTTTTTATCAATTTTGATCGGTCTTACCGGCTATTATTATTACTCGAAAAATCTTTATTCTCGGGACACTTTAAAGCTGGAAATTTTAAGTTCAAACCAAGTCCAGTTGGGCCAGGAGGTTGAATATATTGTTAAGTATAAGAATAACGGAAATATTCGTCTGGAAGAACCGAGGTTGATTTTTGAATATCCCAAGAACTCTATTGTGGAGGGAGGGGGGTCTTTGCGCCAGGAGATTGGAGCGGAAAAACTGGGAGAAGCCATTTATCCGGGAGAAGAAAAAATTGTCCGCTTTAAGGCCAGACTGCTGGGCAAGGAGGGCGAAATAAAAGAAGCCAAAGCTTTTTTGCATTATCGGCCCAAAGACTTGACTGCTTATTATGAATCAGACACCACTTTCAGCACTGTCATTGAAAAAGTTCCCTTGGTTTTCCAGCTTGACCTTCCTTCAAAAATTGGTTCAGAAAAAGAAATTCAATTTAGGGTGAATTATTCTTCTAATATTGATTATCCTCTTTCTGATTTAAGATGCGTTATTGAATATCCTTCCGGTTTTGAGTTCTCCCGGTCGATTCCGGAATCAATAGAGCAGACAGAATGGGAAATCCCGCTTCTCAACAGAGCTAAGGGAGGCAGAATTGAAGTTTGGGGGTCTTTGTCTGGAGAAGTGAGAGAGCAAAAGATCTTTAAGGCGCAACTGGGAATTTGGCAGTCAGGAGAATTTATCCTCTTAAAAGAAATCACTAAAGGGGTGGAGATTGTTGAATCTTCTTTGTATATTTCTCAGCAGATCAATGGCAATCCTGAATATATAGCCAGTCCGGGAGATATGCTTCATTATGAAATTTCTTTCAGGAATATAGGTGAGGAAACAATGACTGACCTGGCAATGATTGTAAAATTAGAAGGGGAAGCTTTTGATCTTTATTCGATAAAAGCTCCGGAAGGGAAATTTCAATTGGGAGACAATTCAATTGTCTGGGACGATAGAAATATCCCCAAACTTAGATTTTTGGACGAGAACGAAGAGGGCAGAATTGAGTTTTGGATTAATTTAAAAGACGAATGGGGGGTTGGTTCGGCTCAAGACAAAGAACCAATTGTTAAGAATAAAATTATTTTAAATCAGGCGCGCAAGGAATTTGCCACTAAGATCAATTCAAAATTGGCAATAAGCCAAAAAGGGTATTTCAATGACGATATTTTTGAAAACAGCGGACCCATTCCTCCTAAAGTAGGGAATACTACTGCCTACACCATAGTCTGGCAGATTGAGAATCGTTTTAATGAGCTAAAAAACGTGAATGTCAAGGCTGTTTTGCCGGACAATGTCAATTTAACCGGCAAAATTTCTCCGGAAGAAGAATCTTCCAATTTTGCCTTTGATTCCCAATCCAGAGAGATTGTTTGGCAGATTGGCGATCTGGAAATAGGAGCTGGATTTTTTAATCAGCCCAAGACTTGTGTTTTTCAAATTGCTTTAACTCCTACTCAAAACCAAAAAGGGGAACCGGCTGTTCTAGTGAACGAAGTTAAAGTTTCCGGAGAAGATCAATGGACCGAACAAATTATCAATATTGCGGCCGAGGCGATTGATACCACTTTGCCGGATGATGAAACAATTAGCAGAGAGCAGGGAATTATCCAATAAAATTGTTTTTATCAATTTATATGCTGATATGGATTATTTCTTAAAAAGATTTCCCAATATTCCCTATAGCGCGGTGATGGTTCTTTATTGCGCGGTCTGGGCTTTTTTCTGCGCTGGTTTTGCTTATTTTCTTATTCTCAGCCAGGCCGATTTTGAGGCTACCGGAACCAGGACTGTTTTTGTTTTTAGTTTTTTATTCTATCTTGTGGTTGCTGAATTGCTTATTTTGGCAGAACACGGAGCTTTAGGATTTAAAGCCACAGAGAGAAAGTTTTCGGTTTTAAACGAAAACATTAAAGGAGGCCATATTTCTCCTGATATTTCCACTAAAGCCCTAAAAGAAATATTTTATTCTCTTTCCCGTCGCCCGATAGATGGCGCCCAAATAGGGTTTACGCATAGTAGTTTAGTTATCCTCTTCAGCATTATCACGGAATGTTTGGTCAGCCATGGAATGGTGGTTAATGTCGCGATTATTTTTTTTAGTGGAGCGATTGTTATTTTGATGCTAACTGTTTTCATATTTTTCTTTGTCCAATATTTTGTTTCATTCTCTCTTAAAGAATGCCGGACGCTGTTAAGACAAAGAGGAGAAGAAGTAAAAGAGCCTCAATATAGGTTTAATAAATTAGGGACAAAATTAAATCTCTCTCTTAGTATTCCCATTTTTACAGTTTTAATAACTTCCTTAACCTTTAGGATAGATTTAAATGTTTTAATATTTGTTTTGATTAGTTTGGTGATGACCGTGTCAATAAGCAGGATGCTGTCTTTCTCCATCTATCAAGTATTTTCCGAGGTTAAAAATTTTGCCAAAGAATTGCCCAAGGGCAAAAAGATATCATTTTCCACTGGCAGCATGGATCCGGAAATTATCACTTTGTCCACTAATCTTGATAAAGCGGCCCTGGAAGTTTACACTGCTAAAAAAAAGGTGGAAAAATCAAGCAGAGAACTGGGAAAAAGAGTGGACGAACTGGAAAAATGGTATCAGTCAACCGTTGACAGGGAAATGGAAATGGTAAAATTAAAAAAGGAGATAGTCACTTTAAAGGCAGAAATTGAAAAATGAATTATTTTTTAAGAAAATTTCCCCACCTTCCTTATACCACAACAATAGCTTTGTCCTTGTCTTCGTGGGGCTTGCTGTGCGTTTGTTTAGGTTTTTTTCTTATTCTCAATCAGGCCGATTTTGCGGCTACCGGAACCAGGACGGTTTTTGTTTTTAGTTGTCCCTTAGTTTTTCTTTTGATTGGAGAATTGCCCACTATTATAGAATATGGGGGATTTGGCATGAAAGGAAATAAGAGATTTCAAGCCTTAAACGAAAACATTAAAGTAGGCCATATTTCTCCTGATATTTCTAACAAGGCTTTAAAAATGGTGTTTTCTTCCCTTATCAGTCATCCCAAAGATGGTTTTAAGATTTCTCTAAGAAACGGTAGTCTGGTGTTATTTTTTATTTTAGTCATTGAATATCTGGCCAGCAACGGAATGACTGTTAATTTTTTTACCATTTTTATTGGTGGGGCAGTGGCCATATTTTTATTATCGGTATTTTTAGTCTTCTTTTCTCAGCATTTCATTTCTCCCGCCCTGCAAGAATGCCGGACGCTGTTAAGACAAAGAGGAGAAGAAGTAAAAGAGCCTCAATTTATTTTTAACAAGCTGGAAACAAAATTAATCATTTCCTTTACTATTCCTATTTTTACCGTCTTAATAATTTCTTTTATCTTTCAGCTTAGCTTAAAGATTATCATCTTTGTTTTGATCAGTTTGATCATGGCTGCTTTAATAAGCAAAGTGTTGTCTTTTTCCATTTCTCAAGCATTTGCCGAGATTAAAGATTTTACCGATAAACTGCCTGAAAATAAAAGAGTGTTGTTTTCTACCGGCAGTTTAAATCCGGAAGTGGTTGATTTGTCAGCTGATCTCAATAAGGCAGCCGAAGAAGTTTATGCTTTCCGAATAAAAACAGAACAATCAAGGGAGGAGTTAAAGAAAAGAGTGGATGAATTGGAAAAATGGAAAGCGCTTATTGCCGGCCGGGAATTGAAAATGGCCGAGTTGAAAAAAGAGAAAAAGGAATTAGAAATAAAGCTAAAAAAGAAGAATGCCTAAAAAAATTACTTTAGCCAATGGTTTAAGAATTATTATCGTCCCTATGAAAAACACTCAAGCGGTGACGGTTTTAGCTTTAGTCGGCGCCGGGTCAAAATATGAGACCAAGGAAATAAACGGCCTCGCTCATTTTCTGGAGCATATGCTTTTTAAGGGAACCAAGAAAAGAAGCAAACTGGAAGTAGTTGAAACCTTAGATAGAATTGGAGGGGTATATAACGCCTTTACCGAAAAAGAGTATGCTGGATATTTTGCCAAGGTGGCCAGCGCGCATTTTGATTTGGCCTTGGACTGGGTCTCAGATATTTTTTTGAATTCCAAAATACCCCAGCGGGAAATAGAAGCGGAAAGGGGAGTGATCATTGAAGAAATAAACATGTATTTAGACACTCCCATGATGTATCTTCCGGATATTTGGGAAAAACTGCTTTACAACGACCAGCCAGCCGGACGCCTTATTCTTGGCACTAAAGAAAACCTGCGTTCTTTAGTTAGAAAACAATTTTTAGATTACCAAGCAAAACATTACACGGCCAAGAACACCATTGTTTGCGTTGCCGGCAACATTGATCTTGAATCAGCCGCAGCTAAAGTTAAAAAATGTTTCAAGAATATTAACCAAGCCTTGCCTTTGGAAAAAGCGAAAGTTATTGAAAAACAAACCCGGCCCCAATCCTTGATTCATTTTAAAAAAACCGACCAAACTCATTTTTGTCTGGGGGTAAGGGGGTATGATTTGTTTCACCCCCAAAGATATGCCCAGCTGGTTTTAGCCACTATTCTAGGAGGAAACATGAGCGCCCGGCTCTGGCTGGCAATCAGGGAAAAAAGAGGCCTGGCCTATTATGTTCATACCGCCAGCGAAACCCATAGCGACAGCGGGTATCTGGCGACTTCTGTCGGGGTGGACAACCGAAAAATAAAAGAGGTGATTGCCTTGATTTTGAAAGAATACAAATCTTTAAAGAATAAAAAAGTAAACAAAGCGGAATTGCAAAAAGCAAAGGACTATCTTAAAGGAACTTTGTCCTTGTCTTTGGAGTCTTCCGACGCCCAAACACTCTTTTACGGTATGCAGGAACTGATGTCCGGCAAGATTTTAACTCCGAAAGAAAAGTGCGCCAGAATTGACCAAGTCACCACAAATGATATTATAGAAGTAGCTAAAGATATTTTCCGTCCGGAAAAATTAAATTTAGCCTTAATCGGACCGCTGAAAGATAAATTTAAATTAACAATATGAACGAAGAAAGAGTTTTAGACATTTCCTGGGCAACGATTCTAAAAATTTCCCTTACTCTGCTCGGTTTCTATATCCTCTTCCTGGTAAGAGACCTTTTGTTGTTGTTTCTTTTCGCTTTGGTTATATCGCTTTTATTGAATCCGGCAATTGATTTTCTCCAAAAACGGAAAATTCCCAGAACAGTGGCAACTCTTTCTGTCTATTTTATTATTTTCGGATTACTGGCCTTTTCCGTTTTAGTAATTGTTCAATTTTTTATTACGGAAATCAAAGATTTCTTCATGTTTTTCCCTCAATATTTTGACAAGGTTTCTCCTTTTTTCAGCGGTTTGGGAATGGAAGCATTCAGTGATATGGAAACTTTTATAGCTACCACAGTCGACAAGCTGGAAGGAATGTCTGATGATATTTTCAGCGTTTTGTTTTCTGTTTTTGGCGGAATATTCTCTACTTTTTTTGTGGTTACTATCGCTATCTTTCTTTCTTTGGAAGAAAGAATGGTGGAAAGAATTCTTTGTTTGCTCTCTCCCAGAAAATACGAAGAATACGTTTTAACTCTTTGGCAAAGATGCGAACAAAAAGTCAGCGGTTGGTTTGGGGTAAAAATTCTAGGCTGTGTTTTTGTCGGTGTTGCCAGCTATATTGCTTTTCTGCTTTTCAATGTAAAATACCCTTTCAGTTTAGCCTTGATGGCGGGTATTCTTGATTTTATTCCCATTGTCGGTCCTTTAATTGCCGGAGCTTTTGCTTTCTTAATAGTTTGCGGAGACAGTCTGGCCAAAGCTATTTTTATTGTGCTTTTCTTTATTCTTATCCAGCAAGTGGAGGGGAATATTGTAACCCCGATTCTTACCAAGAAATTTATTGGCCTGCCTCCGGTTTTGGTTTTAGTTTCTTTAGCTATCGGAGGGTCGCTTTGGGGGATAATGGGAGCGATTCTGGTTATTCCTTTGACGGGAATCTTGTATGAGTTTGTCCGGGACTTTTTGAAAAAAAGAAAAGAGGAAGAAATGGCGTCGTATTAATAAAAAAAAGCAATTTAGGACGAGGTCGGGCCTCGTCCTTTTTGGTGACTGGAATAAAATTTGAATAAATCCGCAGGGGCGTAAAAAGTCAAATATATTAGACTGTTTGATAATTTTCTCTTGAAATGATAGAATTATTTAGTTATGGTTAAGAAAAAATTCTATATCACCACCAGCATCGCCTATACCAATGCTTTGCCCCATTGCGGTTTTGCTTTGGAAATAATTCAGGCGGATGTTTTGGCCAGGTACCATCGGATTTTAGGAGAGGATGTTTTCTTTCTTACCGGCACTGATGAGCACGGGGCTAAAATTGCCAAGGCGGCTCAGACAGAAGAAAAGAGCCCAAAACAGCTTACTGATGAAATTTCAACAAAATTCAGGAGCTTAAAACAAGCTCTGTCTTTATCTAACGATGACTTTATTCGCACCACTGACCAAAAAAAGCATTGGCCCGCAGTGGGCAAAGTTTGGCTCGGACTGAGCAAAGATATTTACAAGAAGAAGTATCAAGGGCTTTATTGCCTGGGCTGCGAGGCTTTTATCACCAGCAAAGACCTGAAGGACGGCAAATGCATTATGCACCAAAAAGAGCCGGAAGAAATCAAAGAAGAAAACTATTTTTTCAAGCTTTCTAAATACGAAAACGAAATTCAAGAGGCAATAGAAACAGACAAGCTCAAAATCATTCCCCAGGCTCGGAAGAATGAAGTCTTGAGCTTTATTAAAGCAGGATTGAAAGACATTAGCTTTTCCCGGCCGAGAAAAGATTTGCAGTGGGGAATTCCGGTTCCCGATGATGACAGCCAAACAATCTATGTTTGGGCCGACGCTTTGACCAACTATCTCTCCGCTTTGGGCTATGCTCAAGAGAGCGAGAAGTTTAAGAAATTCTGGCCGGCTGACATCCACTGCATTGGCAAGGATATTTTAAGATTCCATGCCATAATTTGGCCCGGGATTCTTCTTTCTCTGGGTTTGCCGCTGCCAAAAGCAATACTTGTTCACGGTTTTATCGGCGTTGACAATCAGAAGATGTCCAAGAGTTTGGGCAATGTTATTGATCCTTTCGAGCTGGTTGACAAGTACGGAACCGACGCGGTTCGTTATTTTCTTTTGCGGGAGATTCCCGCGACCGCGGACGGAGACTTTACTTATGAAAAGTTTGAAAAAAGATATAATGGAGACTTGGCTGCCGGACTGGGAAATTTAACAGCCAGGGTTTTGACTATGGCAGAGAAAAAAGGTATTAAAACTATATCTCCGGAAGAAGAATTCACCGAGGAAATAAACAAGACTTGGGAAGATTATCGCCAGGCCATGGAAGATTGCGCCTTTAGCGAGGCCTTGATTGCTGTTTGGAACCTAATCAGTTATTGCGACCGATATATTGAGAAAGAACAGCCCTGGAAGTCCGAAGGCTTGCAATTGGAAAAAATATTGTCGAATTTATTATTCGCCTTAACTAATATTGCCCAGCTCTTGGAACCTCTTTTGCCTCAAACTTCAGAAAAGATTGTCCAACAAATAGGAACTGAAGAAAAGCTTAATATTAAAAGAGGGGAGCCGTTATTCCCTAAGCTGTAACACTATGAAAATTGGAATTCCCAGAGCGCTTTTTTATTGGAAAAATCCCTATTTTTGGGAGGAGTTTTTTAAGGGCTTGGGGCAAGAGGTGGTTTTGTCTCCGGAAACAAACAAGGATATTGTTATTCAGGGAACGAAAATATCTGATCCGGAAACTTGTTTTTCCATGAAAGTATTTTTTGGCCATATTTCTTGGCTGGAAGACAAAGCAGACTACATCTTTGTTCCCCGGATGAAAAGCAATAAAGACAAGCTTGAATACTGCCCTAAGTTTTTTGGCATTCCTGATTTAGCCAAAATATTGGTTAAAACCCCGATCTTAACCAAGGTTTTTGACCAAAGGAAACAACCGATAGAAAAAACTTTGGCGGAAATAGCCAAAACTCTTAATAAAGACCAGGAAACTGCCGGCAAAGCTATGGCTGCTGCCTTTGCTCGAGAAAAGGAGCAAAAAACCAAAGAGGAGCATGATTTTTACAAAACAATCAAGTCGGAAAAGAAAAAGGTAGTTTTAATATCCCATCCCTACAATCTATACGACGATTATATTAATATAGGCATCAGGAAAAAACTGGCCGATTTAGACATAGAAGTAGTCTGCATAGACGAAGTTCCTCTTGATTTGGGCTTGAAATTCGAGCCTGAGGTCAAGTTTCATTGGGAATTTGGCCGGGAGATAATGCGAAAAACAGAAGAAATTTTAAGATATGATGTTTCCGGCGCTATTGAGATTTCCTCTTTTCAGTGCGGCTGCGACGCCGTCTTAAAAGAGTTCGTGGAAAAAAGATTTAGACAAAGCAGAATTCCGTTCTTGTATTTAATAATTGACGAACAGGCCGGCGATGCCGGACTGCAGACCAGATTAGAAGCTTTTGTTGATACCATACAATAATATGAAACTTACTTTTGCTTATTGGGGAAACTACACTATTGCTTTTAAGGCTTTGTTTCAAAAGCTGGGAATTGATTTTATCCCTCCGGAAAAAACCAATGCCGCTGCCATAGAACAAGGAGCGAAGATTTCCCCTGCAATGTATTGTTTTCCCTTAAAAGTTAATATAGGCAATTATCTCTCTGCCATTAAACAGGGAGCGGATACGGTTCTTATGGTTACCAGTTTGAGCGGTTCCTGCCGTCTGCGTTACTATGCGGCTATAGAAGACAAGGCCTTGTCTGAAGCCGGGCATAAGGTTGATTTTATTGTTTTTAACCAAAGCCCTAAAGACATTTATTTAAAACTGAAAGAAGCTTCGGGAGCGTCTGATTGGCAGATTTTATCAGCCGCTCGGATTTTTTTCAAGAAGCTAAGAATTATTGAAAAATTGGAGAAAAAAGCCCAGTATATTCGTCCCCGGGAAAAGACAAAAGGAGAAATAGACGAAGTTTTAAAGTGGAGCTTCCAGGAGCTGGATGAAAAGAACGAACTGAAGGAAATTTCAATTTTGGAAAAAGAAATATATCAGAAGATTAGCGAAGTTGAAATTGACAAAGAAAAAAAAGTTCCCCGGATTGGGATCATCGGAGAGATTTTTACCGTAACCGACAATATGATAAATTTTGACGTGGAGAAAAAGCTGGGGCAAGAGGGGATTGAAGTACATCGGGAAATGGACGTTACCTACCATCTTAAGAAAATATTGCTTCCCTGGAAAGATTGGACGATCCAAAGGAAAATAATGCCTTATTTAAAGTCAACTGTTGGCGGTCATGGTCGGGACGCTATTTACGAAATGCTGGACTATAGCCAAAGAGGCTTTAACGGAATAGTTCATTTATTACCGTTCGGCTGTTTTGTAAAAGACACAAATATTACTGTTGAAAATTATTTACAAAAGCCGATTCAAGAAATAAAAATTGGAGAAAAAGTTTTGACACATAAGGGAAGATTTAAAAAAGTGACACAAGTTTTTTGCCGAAGCTATCAGGGGAAAATATTCAAAGTGGATTGCGGCGGAAAATTGAATTTTTCAACTACACCGGAGCATCCGGTTTTATTGGCAAAATCTTTTATTAAAAACCACAAAAGAAAAATCGAAAATCTTGAGTTTACCCCTATTAGCGAAGCAAAGAAAGGTGATTTTATTGCTATTCCTATTCCTAAAGGATTTAAGAATATTAATCATTTTGAATATAAAAAA
>JAUVEE010000003.1 GCA_030594935.1 bacterium | reverse complement strand
TCTTTGGCGACGTTATCGGAGATTTATCAGCCCGAAGAGGCAAGATTGAAGAAACAGAAGACAGAATGAACATGAAAGTGATTGACGCCAAGGTTCCTTTGTCAGAGATGTTCGGCTATGCCACCGCTTTAAGGTCCGTAACCGAAGGCCGGGGCACATTTACCATGGAATTCAGCAGCTACGAAGAAGTGCCGACCAATATCGCTCAGGACATTATTGAAGGCAAGAGAAAATAATCATGGACTTCAGCGAGCTAAAAAAGATAATAGACTCCAAGGAAAGCAAGGTTGTTATTATTGAAAACGGCCGGCCGGTCATGGTGGTTATGAGTTACGAGGATTATAGGAGAAAGTTTAAGGGAGAAGAAAAAACGGAAGAGGTTCCCAAAGAGCTGGTTGACGAACCCTTGAAAGTTGAAGACTTGCCTTTTTAATAAACATAGGCTATAATCAGACAAAGTTCAACTTGGGACTTGACTTTTTTTGAAATTTAAATATCATTAAGTAATAAATTAATTAATCAGTAACGGGGAACAAGCTGCAGGAAACAGAATTATAAATTATGCTTCTTGTCGCTTGCAACTCATTATTTGAATTATGGCAGAGAAAGAAAAATTCGAAAGAGGGAAACCTCATCTTAATATCGGCACAATCGGCCATGTCGACCATGGCAAGACCACTTTAACCGCCGCCATTCTTAAAGTATTGGGAATGAAGGGGTTAAAGGTTTCCGAAAAAAATATTGACCAGATTGATTCCGCGCCGGAAGAAAAATCTCGGGGCATGACCATTAATGTCGCTCATCTTGAGTATGAGACCGATGGCAGGCATTATGCTCATATCGACTGCCCGGGACACGCCGACTACATTAAGAACATGATCACCGGAGCCGCTCAAATGGACGGAGCCATTTTATTGGTGTCCGCCGCTGACGGCCCTATGCCTCAGACCAGAGAGCACATTCTTTTGGCCCGCCAGGTGGGTTTGCCTTCATTGGTTGTTTTCTTGAACAAATGCGACACAGTGGATGACCCGGAAATTATCGACTTGGTGGAATCAGAAGTGCGCGAACTTTTAAAGAAATACGAATTCCCCGGAGATGAAATTCCTATTATCAGGGGTTCAGCCTTGAAAGCTTTGGAAGCCGGTTCTGTTGACGACGAAGCGGTTAAGCCGATCTTGGAATTGGCCAAAGCTTTGGACGAATACATTCCCGAGCCGGTCAGAGATATTGAAAAACCTTTCTTAATGGCCGTTGAAGACGTGTTCTCAATCGCCGGAAGAGGAACGGTTGCCACCGGAAGAGTGGAAAGAGGAATTGTTAAAGCCAACGAAGAAGTGGAAATCGTGGGAATTCGCGACACCCAGAAAACAGTGGCTGTCAGTATTGAAATGTTCAACAAAATCCTGGATGAAGGAAGAGCCGGAGATAATTTGGGCTTGCTTTTAAGAGGATTAAAGAAAGAAGACATTGAAAGAGGACAGGTAATCGCCAAACCGGGCACCATTACTCCTCACACCGAATACGAAGCAGAGGTCTATATCCTGACCAAAGAAGAAGGCGGAAGACACACTCCTTTCTTCAATGGCTACAAACCTCAGCTCTATTTCCGCACCACTGACGTTACCGGAGACGTAACTCTGCCGGAAGGAACTGAAATGGTCATGCCGGGCGACACAATCAACCTGACAGTGAAATTAATCGTTCCGATCGCCATGGAAGAGAAGCAAAGATTCGCCATTAGGGAAGGAGGCAAAACAGTGGGAGCCGGAGTAGTAACCAAGATTATAAAATAGTTCTTTAAGATGACCAAGAAGAAATCAGTTGAAGCAGAAATTAAATCAAAGTTAAGAATAAAACTTTGGGCTTACGATCATAAGATAATAGACAACAGCGCTCGACAGATAGTTGAGAGCGCTTTGCGTTATGACGTCCAGGTATTGGGACCGGTTCCTTTGCCCACTGAAACCCAGAAATACACGGTAAACAGGGCCAGTTTCGTGCATAAGGACCATCGGGAGCAGTTTGAAATGAGAGTTCACAAGAGATTGATCGAGATCCTAAATCCCACCCCCAAAGTGATTGACGCTCTGACCAACCTGACTTTACCGGCCGGAGTTGACATTGAAATTAAAATGTAATCGCATTTTATTTTAAATGATAGAAATATAAAAATTTAAGAGTTAGATATATAGTCAATGATTTAAAGATCGGGCTATGCCCGATTTTTAATTAAAGTATGAAATTCATATTAGGCAAGAAAATTGAAATGTCCCAAGTCTATAGCGACGAAGGAAAAGTGATCCCGGTCACTCTGATTGAGGCTGGGCCCTGCCAGATAACCCAGATAAAGACTGAAGAGAAAGACAAATACCAGGCAGTCCAGGTTGGCTACGAGAAAATAACCAAGGAAAACAAGATCAAGAAAACAATGCAAGGAAAGGAATTCAAGCATTTGAAAGAATATAAGGAAGAAAACACGGAAGCGAAAGTGGGAGACGAGATCAATGTTTCAATTTTTGAGGAAGGAGACACGGTAAAGATCTCCGGAATGTCTAAAGGAAAGGGATTCCAGGGCGGAGTAAAGAGGCACGGCTTTCACGGCCGAAACGCTTCTCACGGAGTAAAGCACGAACAAAGAACACTTGGTTCAGTAGGAAGCGCTTATCCCCAGAGAGTTATCAAGGGAAGGAAGATGCCGGGAAGAATGGGTTACGACCGAGTGACGGTTAAGAGCATAAAAATAGTAAAGATTGACAAAGACAACAATGTCATGGCAGTCAAAGGACCGATTCCCGGAAAAAGGGGAACATTATTAGAGATTAAGGGATAAAAAAAATGGGCTTTAAGATTAGCCCAAAATAATTGCTAGAAAGAGTAAAAAATTAACCATTCCTATCGATACGCATATACCGCACCAGGTGGCATCTTTCTTAATATAATAATAAGATGCTCCTCCAAAACCAATTGCAGCCAATATTGTAAAAATTGACAATAGAAGAGCTGGCGACAGAATCATTTTTTTCACCTCCAAAGAACTGTAGTAATACTATATCACATTAAATAAATTTGTCAATATGTTAGCAGACACATACAATCAAACAGGAGAAAAGATGAAACAGACGAAATTGCCGGCTGAGATCTTTGAAGTGGAAATGAACGCTGATCTGGTTCACCAGGTGGCTGTTTCCCAGTCTTCTAACAGAAGAAATGTGTTGGCGCATACCAAAGACAGAAGTGATGTCAGAGGAGGAGGCAGAAAGCCCTGGAGGCAGAAAGGAACCGGACGGGCCAGAGTAGGCTCCAGGCGTTCTCCCATTTGGAAAGGAGGAGGAGTGACTTTCGGACCAACTAATGAAAGGAATTTTAAAAAGGACATTCCCAAGAAGATGCGGAGAAAAGCCTTATTCATGGTTTTATCAACTAAAGCAAAGGATGATTCTTTGATCCTTTTGGATGAGTTAAAATCTGAAGGAAAGACCAAACAAATCGCGGAACTTTTAAGCAAACTGCCTTGCAAAAACCAGTCATCTTTGCTATCCTTAACAGGAGTTGATGAAAAGACAATTTTAGCGGCTAGGAATATTCCTAAAACGCAAACAATTCAAACCAAAGAATTGAATGTTTTGGATTTGTTAAGCTATAAATACCTGGTAATGCCCAAGGAGGCGATAAAAGTGATCCAGGAAACATTTACCGCTAAAACCGAAGAAGTTAAGACTGCTGTTAAACAAAAAGAAAAATAAGAAACATGGCGATACTTGACGTTTTTAAAAAAGAAGACAAGAAACCAAAGAAAGAGAAAAAAACAGTTGAAAAGAAAACTGCTGTTTCTTTGGCGCCGGGGACCAGTATCAGCGCTTACCGAGTGCTGAAATCTCCCCATATTTCCGAAAAAGCGACTGCTTTGAGCGAACAAAACCAATACACCTTTAAAGTATGGCCCAAAGCAAAAAAGACAGAAATAAAAAGAGCGATCGAAGAACTGTATAAAGTGGAAGTTATTGGAACAAAAATAATCAAAGTTCCTTCTAAAAGAAAAAGAGTTGGTCGGACCATGGGAATTAAAAAAGGCTATAAAAAAGCTATTGTTATCGTTAAACAAGGCCAGAAAATAGAGATATTGGCCCAGTAACATGAAGAAGTATAAACCGACAACACCATCAAGAAGACAGATGACCGGAACAGATTTTTCCGTTTTGACCAATAAAAAACCGGAAAAGAAGCTGCTGCAGCCCTTAAAAAAAAGAGCCGGACGAAACAGCGCCGGCCGGATCACTGTCCGCCACCGAGGCGGCGGAGTGAAAAGGATGTACCGGATGATAGAATTCGGCCAAGAAAGAATTGATCAGCCGGCTAAAGTGATCGCCTTGGAATACGACCCGAACCGCACTTGTTTTATCGCTTTGATCCAATATCAGGATGGAACCAAGAGATATATTCTCGCCCCTCATAAATTGAAAGAGGGCGCGGAGATCATTGCCGCGGAAAAAGCCGATATAAAAATAGGAAACCGGATGCAAGTAAAGAATATTCCGGTGGGAACCGTAGTCCATAACGTGGAAATGGAGCCGGGCAAGGGAGGTTTGCTCATGCGCGCGGCTGGAACAGGAGCTAAAGTATTGGCTCATGAAGGAAAGTACACCCACTTGCAGCTGCCCTCCAATGAAATAAGAAAAGTGTTTCAGAAATGTTTTGCTTCAATCGGGGCGGTTTCCAATCCCGAACATCATTATCTTAATATCGGCAAAGCGGGCAGAAATCGTTATTTAGGCAAACGGCCGACTGTCAGAGGATCAGCCATGAACCCTTGCGACCACCCGCACGGAGGAGGAGAGGGAAGAAGCCCGATCGGCATGCCGGCTCCGAAAACTCCTTGGGGAAAATTGGCGCTGGGAGTTAAAACCAGGAAAAAGAAAAAATATTCCAATAAGTTTATTATTCAAAGAAGAGTAAAGAAAAAATAGCCTTATGTCACGAAGCTTAAAAAAAGGTCCGTATATGGACGCAAAATTAATAAAGAAAGTGCTGAACCAGAAACCCGGAGAAAAAAACCTGATCAAGACCTGGGCGCGAGCGGCCAGCATTACTCCGGAAATGGTCGGTTTTACTTTTGGCGTGCATAATGGCAAAGAGCATATCCCGGTATATGTTACCGAAGATATGGTCGGCCATAAGCTGGGTGAATTTTCTCCCACCACTAAGTTTGGCCGGCACGGAGGCAAGATGCAGAAAGAAATGGACGCCAAATCAGCGGAAACCGCTCAAGAAAAAGCTAAAGCTTAATTATGTTAGTTACAGCCAAATTCCGTTATTTACATATTGCTCCGCGCAAAGTCCGCCTGGTGGCCGACGCGGTCAGGGGGGAAAAAGTTGAGAAAGCTCAGGCCGCTTTAGCTTTTATGGTTAAAAGAACAGCCGCTCCTTTATTAAAGCTTTTGAATTCAGCCGTAGCCAACGCGGAAAACAATTTCAAGCTGGATAAAACCAATTTATTTATCACCAAAATCACCGTAGATGAAGGGCCGAAATCCAAAAGATGGCACGCTCAGTCCAGAGGAAGAGCCGCCGAGATCTTGAAAAGGACATCCCACGTAACCATTGTTTTAGAAGAGATTGCGGGCCAGAAAACCAAGACCAAGAAGGAAGCCAAGTCCGAAGTTAAAACCGCTAAGAAAGTAAGAACCAGAAGAACAAGCAAAAGAACTGAAAAAGACATTATTATGCCAAAAACGCAAAAAACAACTAAAAAAACATACCGGCGCAAAGCCTTTTAATAATAAACATGTCACATAAAGTTCATCCTAAAATATTTAGAATAAGAGAAACAGCTGACTGGGATTCACGCTGGTTCAGCAAGAAAAAGCTTTCCCAGCATTTGGAAGAGGATTTTAGAATCAGGGAATACTTGGAAGGCAAACTGCAGGAATGCGGAATTGAGTCTATTGAGATTGAAAGGTTTTCCGGCAAAGTGATCGTTATTATCAACACCTCCCGTCCCGGATTGGTTATCGGCCGGGGAGGCACCGGAGTTGAAGACTTGAAAAAGACTATCAGTAAAAAGTTTATCAATAAAGAAGACGGCCCAAAAACAGAAGTAAAAATTGAGATCAAGGAGATCAAGGATTATTGGAACAAAGCCAAGCTAGTGGGAGAATGGGCGGCTTTCCAATTCAAGAAAAGAGTGCGTTACCGAAAGATAATCAAACAAGGTTTGCAAAAAATAATGAGCTCTCCGGGAGTAAAAGGAGCTAGAATTGAAGTTTCCGGCCGCTTGGACGGCGCTGATATCGCCCGAAGGGAATGGCTGAAACAAGGCTCTCTTCCGCGTCAAACCATACGAGCGGAGATAGATTATGCCGAGTCCAAGGCTGTCTGCACTTACGGAACTGTCGGGATAAAGGTTTGGATCTATAAAGGAGAAAAGTTTTAATTTACAAAAAGAGAAATTTGTGTATAATATATGTTATTACCGAATAAAGTAAAACACAAAAAATGGTTCAAAGGAGTTTCCAAAGGCAATGAAACCAGAGGCACCAGAATGAGCTTTGGCGCTTTTGGCCTTAAAAGCATGGGAACCAAATGGATCACTTCCCGCCAGATCGAAGCGGCCAGAAGAGCGATCATCAGATACTTGCGCCGAGGAGGAAAACTTTGGATTAGGATTTTTCCGGATAAGCCGGTAACCAGAAAAGGAGCGGAAACGCCAATGGGCGGAGGAAAAGGAGGAGTTGAATTTTACAGTTTCCCCATTAAACCGGGCAGAATACTTTTTGAGATCGATGGAATAAGCGAAGAACAGGCCAAGGAAGCCCTGCGCAAAGCTTCGGCCAAATTGCCCATAGAAACTAAATTTATCAAAAGATAATATGAAGATCACTGAACTGCGCCGAAAATCAAAAACAGATTTGAACAAATTACTGCCGGAAAAATATGACAAGCTTTGCCAGCTGCGCTTTAGTTTGGTTTCCGGCAAAGTCAAGAACGTGAAAGCAGTTAGAGAAACCAAAAAAGAAATTGCTCGAATATTAACCTTGCTTAAATAATAAACATGCCAAAACGACAATTAAAAGGTACCGTCACTTCTGATAAAATGCAAAAAACAGTTGTAGTGAGGGTTGAGCAGATCAAAGAGCATCCCAAGTATAAGAGGAAGTATAAATTCCATAAAGGATACAAGGCTGATGTCCAGGAAAGCAAATACGAAGTGGGAGACAAAGTGGTGATTGAAGAAACCAGGCCTTTAAGCAAAGGGAAAAGATGGAAAGTGATAAAGAAAATTTAGCAATATGATCCAACCGCAAACAATGTTAAAAGTAGCTGACAATTCCGGAGCAAAGGTTATCCAATGCTTTAAGGTTTTAGGCGGCAGCAAAAGAAGATACGCCCAATTAGGAGATATTATCGTGGCTACGGTCAAGAAAGCCGAGCCCAGAAAATCGGTTAAAAAGCACGAGGTGGTCAGAGCCGTGGTTGTCAGGCAGAAAAAGCTGTTTCGCCGAGCTGACGGCTCCTATATCCGTTTTGACGAGCCGGCCGCGGTAATTCTTGACGCCAAGACCAAAAACCCCAAAGGAGGCCGGATCTTAGGGCCGATTCCCAGAGAATTGAAACAAAAAGGATTTGCCAAGATAGTCACTTTAGCCCAAGAAATTGTTTAATTATGAAAATCAAGAAAGACGACACAGTATTAATAATTGCCGGAAAAGACCGCAATCGCAAAGGCAAAGTTTTAGAAGCTTTCCCGGTTAAGGACAGAGTTTTGGTAGAGGGAATAAATATCAGAAAAAAGCATGTCCGGCCCAAGAAACAAGGGGAAAAAGGGCAGGTTATTGAAGGTCCCGGACCAATAAGCGTTTCCGACGTTAAGCTTATTTGCCCCAAATGCAATAAAGCGACCAGAATAGGATACAAAGTAGAGAATAAAAAAAAGACCCGCATTTGCAAAAAATGCCAAGCAGAAATATGATAAGATTAGCCGAAAAATACAAAAAAGAAGTGGCTCCGGCTTTAAAAAAGCAATACGGCTTTAAAAATATCATGGCCGTGCCTAAAATCACCAAAGTGGTGATCAACACCGGATTTGGAAGAAAAGTGACTTCCGCCGGCTCTGATGAGCGCAAAAAGATCAACAAAGCTGTTTGTGATGATCTGGCCATTATTTGCGGGCAGGCTCCGGTGTTGACCAAAGCCAAGAAATCAATCTCCGGATTCAAGCTGCGGGAAGGAATGGCGATCGGAGCAATGGTTGTCTTAAGAAAGAAAATGATGTATGATTTTTTGGAGAGGCTGATAAATATAGTACTGCCCCGGGAGCGTGATTTTCAAGGAATTAAGGCTGATTCGGTGGACAAGCAGGGCAATTTGAATCTGGCGATAAAAGAGCATATTATTTTCCCGGAGATCTCGCCGGAAAAGACCAGGTTCATATTCGGCTTGGAAATCAGCGTGGTTACCACTGCCCGGGATAAAGAACAAGGTTTGGAATTATTAAAATCATTGGGATTTCCGATTAAAATTAAGAAATAAGGAATATGGCTACTAAAGCTCAAATTGAAAAATCCAAGAAAAAACCGAAATTCAGCAGCCGGATTGTTTTGCGCTGTTTCCGCTGCGGCCGGAAAAGAGGCTATATGAGGAAATTTGGGTTATGCCGAATTTGTTTCCGCGAGTTAGCCAATAAAGGATTAATACCCGGAGTAACAAAAAGCAGCTGGTAAAATTATGACTGATCCAATCGCAGACATGCTTAATAGAATAGTTAACGCGCAGGCAGCTGCCAAGCCTGATGTTTTGGTGCCTTTTTCCAAGTTTAAATATGAGCTGGCTTTGGTCTTGGCCAAGGAAGAATTGGTTGCTAAAGTGGAAAAAATGGGCAAAAAACACAATAAGCAGATTAAGATTGATTTAAAATACGATAATAAGATTCCGGCTATTGAAGGATTGCGCAAGGTGTCAAAGCCCGGCCAGAGAATTTACAGCGCGTCCAAAGATATCAGAAGAGTGAGGGGAGGCTACGGCTTGGCCGTAATTTCCACCCCCAAAGGACTGCTCACTGACAAACAAGCCAGAAGAGAAAAAGCCGGCGGAGAAATAATTTGTGAAATATGGTAATAATACAATCATGAGTCGCGTAGGCAAAAAACCAATTATAATACCGGCTGGAGTGGAAGTGAAAATCACTAACAATCTGGTTGAAGTCAAAGGTCCTAAGGGAGAACTCTCCCAGCAAATTAGGCCGGAAATTGGGTTGGAAGCAAAAGAAAACGAAATTATCGTTTCCCTTAAAACAGAAGACAACGCTTATTGGGGTTTAAGCAGAAGCCTGATCGCCAATATGATTGAAGGAGTGACTCAAGGATATGAAAAGAAATTGGAAATAGAAGGACTGGGCTATAAAGCGGCCATAGAAGGGGAAACCTTGGTTTTAAATGTCGGCTTCAGCCATCAAGTGAAAATAGCTCCTCCTAAAGGGATAAAATTCACGGTGGAGAAAAGCGCTATGACAGTAGCCGGGATTGATAAGAAATTAGTCGGGCAGATTGCCGCCAATATCAGGAAAGTAAGACCGCCGGAGCCGTATAAAGGCAAAGGGATTAAATATGCCGGCGAAATAATAAAGAGAAAAGCGGGCAAAAAAGCAGTCGCCGCCGGATAAATATTATGTTAAAAAAACAAGAAAAATTACAGAGACGCCATAAGCGCGTCCGCGCCAAAGTTATCGGAACGGCTAAGGTCCCGCGCCTTTGCGTTTCCCGCTCCAGCAAGCATATTTCCGCCCAATTAATAAACGACGAAAAAAGAGAGACGATTTTGAGCTTGAATGATAAGAACAAGAAAGGAGAAAAAACAGCTAAAGCCGCCGAAGTGGGCAAAGAAATCGCCGCTAAAGCGATAGCCGCTAAAATTAAAAAAGTGGTTTTTGACCGGAGCGGACACAAATATCACGGAAGAGTAAAAGCGCTGGCCGAAGGAGCTCGGGAAGCCGGCCTAAAATTTTAATAAGATTATGTTTAAGAAACCATTTTCCAAAGGAAAATCAAAACCAAAGGACGAATTTGACTCAAAATTGCTTGACTTGGCCAGAGTGACGCGTGTTTCAGCCGGAGGACGCCGTTTTCGCTTTAGGGCGACAATGATCATTGGAGACAAGAAAGGAAAAGTGGGTTTGGGAATCGGCAAAGGCGTTGACGTGGCTCAAGCTATTGAAAAAGGGATCAAGGTGGCTAAAAAGCATTTAGTGGAAGTTCCCATTGTGGAGGAAACCATTCCTTATGAAGTCAACGTAAAATTCGGAGCGGCTAAAATCATGTTGAGGCCGCAGACAAAAGGAAGAGGCTTGGTTGCCGGCGGAACGGTCAGGGTTATTTGTTTATTGGCGGGAATAAGGAATATTTCTTCAAAGATGCTGGGCAAAACCACTAATAAGCTGAATAATGCCAAGGCCGTTATTAAGGCTTTAAAAAGTTTAAAAATAAAGAAATAACATGCAGCTGCACGAATTAAAACCAATCCATAAACTGAAGAAGAAAAAAAGAATCGGCCGGGGCGGAAAGAAAGGAACTTATTCCGGAAGGGGAATGAAGGGGCAAAAATCCCGGGCCGGAACAAACTATGAACCGATAGTGAGGAGCATGATTAAAAAATATCCCAAGCTGAAAGGATATAGATTTAGTGCGAACCCCAACAAAGCGGCCGTAGTTAATCTTGGAGTGCTGGAAAAGAGTTTTCAGGAAAACGATTCCGTTAATCCGCAAACCTTGCTGGAGAAGAAATTGATTGCCCGAGCAAAAGGAAAAACGCCGGCAGTAAAGATCCTGGGGCAGGGAAAGCTGACCAAGGCTTTGCATGTTGAAAATTGCCAGTTGTCCGAAGCCGCTAAAAACGATATTATTGAAGTTAAGGGCACGGTAAAATAATTATGTGGTTGAATAAAATTGTTCAAATATTCAGAATACCGGATTTGCGCAAAAAAGTGCTTTTTGTTTTGGCGATTTTTGTTATTTTCCGGATAATGGCCAATGTTCCCATTCCGGGAATTGATTCCACCAGCCTGGAAAAGCTTTTTGAACAATTCAAAATGCTGGGGCTTTTAGATGTTTTTTCCGGCGGAGCTTTGGGCAATTTTTCTCTGGTAATGCTGGGCTTGGGCCCCTATATTACCGCGGTTATTATTCTCCAGCTGTTAACGATGGTCATTCCCGCCTTTGAAAAAATGTATAAGGAAGAAGGAGAAGAGGGGCGGCAGAAGTTTAACCAATACGGCCGGCTTTTAACGGTTCCTTTGGCCATGGTTCAAGGATACGCCATGATAACGATTTTGCAAAGGCAGGACCCCCCGATCATTGAGCCGCTTTCGCCTTTTATGCTTCTTAGCGCCATCGCGGCGATTACCGCCGGCGCCGTGATCTTGATGTGGCTGGGAGAATTAATCACTGAAAAAGGAATCGGCAACGGAGTTTCTTTATTGATTTTTGCCGGTATTATCTCTTCTTTTCCCAGCAGTATTTTAGGGATGTTCGTTGATTGGGACGCTTCAAAAGTTTTCCCCTATTTCCTTTTCTTTGCGATGGCTTTGGCTATTATCGCCGGAATTGTCTTAATTAATGAAGCTCGGCGCAATATCCCGATCTCTTACGCCAAAAGAGTGAGAGGAATGAAAATGTACGGCGGAACCTCCACTTATCTGCCTTTGAACATTAATCCAGCCGGAGTTATTCCGATTATTTTTGCTTTGTCTATTATGATGTTTCCGGGAATGGTGGCCGGATTTTTGGGCGGAGTGGGAGGAGTTGTGGGCAGTATTGCCGTCAGTATGGGCGCTTTTTTTGAAAATCCCTGGATCCACGGAGTTTTCTATTTCGCTTTAGTCATCATGTTCACTTATTTCTATACCGCGGTGACTTTTGACCCCAAGAACATTGCCAATAACTTGCAGAAAATGGGCGGATTTGTTCCCGGAATCAGGCCGGGAACCTCCACCTCCACTTTTATTTCCGCTATTCTTAACAGAGTTTTGCTGGTGGGGTCTATTTCTTTGGCCACAATCGCCTTGCTGCCTACGATCGTTCCCGCGGTCATTCAAGTGATAACCAGTGAAAAAATAGAAGTCTTCCAATTTCTTATTGGAGGAACATCTCTCTTGATCGTAGTGGCCGTGGTCTTGGACACCATGAAGCAGATTAACGCCCAGCTGCAAATGAGAGAATACGAAACTTTCTAAGTTGAATTTTTATGGAAAAATCATTAAATTTTGTTTTAATAGGAAGGTCAGGCTCGGGAAAAGGAACTCAAGCCAAGCTTTTAATGAAAGAATTTCAAAACCTGTACTATATTTCCACGGGTGATTTGTTTAGAAATTTAGCAAAAGCAAATTCTGATATGGCGGAAAAAGTAAAAAAGCTTTTAGAAGAAGGCGGTCTGCCCCCCGATGATTTAGCCACTTCCCTCTGGATACATGAAATTTCTCATAATGTGAAAAAAGACCAGGGGATCTTGGCAGACGGCTTTCCTCGCCGTGTTGCCGAGGCTGAGAATCTTGACCAATTCTTAGAATTTTTAGAGAGAAAAGAACAGACTTTTTTTCTCTTAATTGACATCTCAAATGAAGAAGCCTACAATCGTTTGACCAAAAGAAGAATCTGTGAAAAGTGCGGGCGGTTGATTCCCTGGGTGGGAGCGTTCAAAGAACTGAAGGTTTGCGACAAATGCGGCGGTGAACTATTAACCAGGCCGGATGACACTCATGAAGCCATCAACAACAGATTGAATTTTTATGAAGAGAATGTGTCTCGAGTGGTTGAATATTATGAAAAGCAGGACAGACTGAAAAGAATTAACGGGGAGCAGCCGATTGAAGATGTGTTCAAAGAAATCTTAAGCGCTATTAAATAGTTTTATGTCTAATAAAATTATCTGCATTGTGGGAATGCCGGGAGCGGGCAAAAGCACGGTTGCCGATGAATTTGTAAAACAAGGCTTTGCTTATTTAAGGTTCGGCCAAATTACTCTTGATAAGATCAAGGAAGAGGGGCTGGAGCCCACGGAAGCTAATGAAAAAAAGATCAGAGAGGATCTAAGAAGAAAATACGGCATGGGAGCATTTGCCGCATTGAATATTCCCAAATTAGATGAACTGTTGAAAAAATCTAACATAGTGGTTGACGGGCTGTACAGCTGGTCGGAGTACAAGATCCTGAAAGAGAAATACGGAGAAGCGATGTATGTTGCGGCAGTATATTCTCCGCCGAAATTAAGATATGAAAGATTAGAGGACAGAAAAGTTGAAAATGACGCTAAGCAGCGTTTCCGGTCCCTTACGAAGGAAGACGCCAAGGCGCGCGATTACGCTGAGATTGAAAATTCAGAAAAAGGCGGACCCATTGCCATGGCTGATTTTACGGTTGTCAACACCGGCACGATCGAGGAATTGAAAAAAAAAGTCAACGAGATTTCGGTATAAAAAAACTATGATTTCCATAAAAACAGAAGAAGAAATCGAAATAATGGCCCAGAACGGCAAAATGCTGGCCAAAATAATGAAAGAGCTGGCAGCAATGGCTCAGCCGGGAATCACCACTAACGAGATAAATAAGGTCGCAGAGGACCTTATTTTTAAATACAAAGGAACTCCCAGCTTTAAAGGATACAACGGCTTTCCGGCAGCTCTCTGCTGTTCAGTCAATGACCAGATAGTCCATACTCCGCCTTCGGACAGGGTTTTAAAAGAAGGGGACATTCTCTCTTTGGATTTGGGAATGAAGTATAACGGCTATCATTCGGACATGGCCATCACGGTGCCGATTGGCGAAGTTTCTTCCGAAGCCTTGCATTTGATCAGAGCCGTTAGAAAATCCCTGAAAAGGGGGATTAAAAAAATCAGGCCCGATGTTACTGTCGGGGATATTTCCAATACTATTCAGCGCCATTTGGAAGGACAGGGACTGGGCATCGTCAAAGAGCTTTGCGGCCACGGCATCGGCAAGAACCTGCACGAAGACCCGCAGATTCTGAATTACGGCAAAAGAAAAAAGGGGATCAAAATAAAAAAAGGAATGGTTTTATGTTTAGAACCAATGGCGACGATGGGAAGCGAGGAGATAAAGAAAGAAGCGGATGGTTTTACTTACGCCACTCAAGACGGCTCCTTGTCAGCCCATTTTGAGCATATGATAGCGGTGACAGAAAAAGGCTCTCGGGTTTTAACCAGTTTGGAGTAAAATAAAAAGGGACTTAGTGTCCCAATTTTGTATAAAGATTTCAAAAAGAGCTCTTGCTATTACGCCTTCCTCTATTTCTATTGCGATACTTGCCGCTATTATCATTATAATCAATGCTATCGCGGCGTAAATAAGTAGAATTTCCAGCGTAAAATAAATTGCTATTAATCCAAATATCATTGCCGTCAATTCTGCTATTCTTTTCATTGCTGATATTATCCACATTCTAACACCTCCAAGGTACTAAAATTAGATTATAGGGTAAAATAAGTTTTGTCAATTCAGATTTTATGTTATTATAATCTAATGAACGATGAAGTTTATTTATCCGTAATTATTCCCGCCTATAACGAAGAAAAAAGGCTGCCGGAAACGCTAAAGAAGATTAGCGCCTATTTGAAGACCCAATCTTACAGCTACGAAATAATAGTAGTCAGCGACGGTTCAAAAGACCAGACCGCTGTTGTGGCAAACAGCTTAAATCTTAAAAACTTGACAGTCATTGATAATAAGGAGAATCACGGCAAAGGTTATGTGGTCAGGCAGGGAATGCTCAAAGCCAAAGGAAAATATCGCTTGTTTACTGATGCTGACAACGCCACCAGCGTTGACCAAGTGGAGAAAATGTGGTCAAGATTCGCCGAAGGCTTTCAAGTTGTGATCGGTTCCCGGGACATAAAAGGAGCTGTTATTGCCGTGCCCCAGCCCTGGTGGAGAATATTCTTGGGCAATATCTTTAATTTAATAGTTCAGTTCATCTCCGGGCTTTGGGGGATTTGGGACACTCAATGCGGTTTTAAGGGTTTTACCGGGAGAGCGGCTGAAGATGTTTTTTCCCGTTGCCGAATGGAACGGTTCGCTTTTGACGTGGAGGTTCTAGTTATCGCCGGAATATTGGGATACAAGACAAAAGAGATTCCGGTTACTTGGATTAATGACGCCGAAAGCAAGGTAAATTTTAAAAGCATGGTCAAAATGCTTTTGGAAATTTTGGAAATAAGGTGGAATGTTATTAAGGGTAAATACAAACAATAATTTATGATTAAGAAAAAAATAAAATTTCCTTCAGAACTAAGGCTTGATCTGGTAAGCAAGGATTGGGTGGTTATTGCCACCGGCCGGGCCAAGCGGCCGGAGATGTTTAAAGCCAAAGGCAGGCATAAAGAAGAAGAAAACAAAAGCCTTTGCCCCTTTTGCAAGATTGATGAACATGAAGCACCTGTTTTAGTTCTTGTCCGAGGGAAAATAATTGATTTTAAGCCCGAAGATAAAATTCCTAAAAATTGGTCAGTAGTTGTTGTTCCAAATAAGTATCCTGCTTTTACTCCCAAAGACCAGCTGGACAAGAAAACCGAGAACCATTTATACCAAAGAATGAACGCCGTCGGTTTCCATGAAGTGCTGGTGACCCGCAGCCACGAAAAGCAAATGGCCGTAATGCCGGTTAACAAGGTGAAAGAAGTGTTTGACGCCTATCAAGAAAGATATCTTTCCTTAATGGATAAAAAGTTTGTCAATTATATTTCCATTTTCCATAACCACGGCAAAGAAGCCGGGGCTTCTATTGTCCATCCTCATTCTCAGATTATTACCACTCCATTGATTGACAGCGATTTGAAAAAAGCGCTTTCCAATTCCCGAAGATATTTGAAAACGCACCAGGAATGCATTTACTGCGCCATGAACAACTGGGAAAGAAAAAGCAAAAGCCGGATTGTCTTTGAGAACAAAGATTTTTTAGTGATTTGTCCCTTTGCTTCCAAGTCCGCTTTTCAAGTGATTATTTCTCCTAAAAAGCATCTTTCCAACTTTGAAAGAATAACCGAGACAGAAAAAGAATATCTGGCAGAGGCTTTTGGGACAGCTCTGAACAGACTCTATAAAGGATTGGGAAATCCCGCCTATAATTTCTATCTCCATACCGCGCCTTGCGACGGCAAAGACTACGGCCATTATCACTGGCATTGGACAATTCTGCCCAAGACATCAATTTGGGCCGGATTTGAAATAGGCACCAGAATGGAAATTTCCACGATTGAACCGGAAAAAGCGGCTGAATATTTAAGAAAACAGGCTTAATATGTTTGAAGAACTGAAAACCGTTATTATCGCCATGGCTCCTTTCGGCGAACTGCGCGCCTCCATCCCGATTGCCCTGAATATTTTTCACTTATCAGTGGAAAAAGCCCTTTTATTTTCAATAATCGGCAACCTGATTCCCGTAGTTATTCTGTTGAAATTCCTAAAGATCGTTTCTGATTTCCTTTCCCACCATTTCTATTTCTTTAACCGTTTCTTTGTTTGGCTTTTTGAAAGAACCAGAAAGAACAACCAGCAGAAATTCAAGCATTGGAAAGAATTCGCCTTAGTCATTCTAGTGGCCATCCCTCTGCCGTTTACCGGCGCTTGGACCGGAGTTCTTTGCGCTTTTGTCTTCGGAGTTCCTTTTAAAAAAGCTTTTCCTTTAATCGCTTTAGGCGTGCTTATCGCCGGAATAATAGTAACCTTAATAACAATATCAATATGAAAAAACTTATCGTTGCCAACTGGAAAATGAACCCTATGAGCTTAGCCTCGGCTAAGCTGATTTTTAATGCTCTTGAAAAAGGAGCCAAGAAGTTCAGCAAACAAAGCGAAGTAGTGGTTTGTTCGCCGGCTGTCTATCTTTTCAGCCTGGCAGGAAAACAAATTAAACTGGGAGGACAAAATATGTTTTACGAAGACTCAGGCGCTTTCACCGGAGAGATTTCTCCGGCCATGCTTAAGAACAGCAAATGCCAGTATGTGATTATCGGCCATTCCGAACGGAGAGGATATTTTAATGAAACAGACGAAACGGTTAACAAAAAGATAAAGGGCGCCATAGCGCATAAAATAACTCCTATTTTATGCGTGGGAGAAACCGCCAGCGAAAAAAAACAAGGAAAGACCAAGGAGGTTTTAAAAAGACAGGTGCTGGCAGCTTTGAAAGCCGTTCCCCAAAAAAAAGTTAAAACATCCGGCTTGTGTGTTGCTTATGAGCCAAGATGGGCAATCGGAACCGGGGACGCTTGCCCCACAACCGAAGCTCAAACCATTAAAATTCTTTTAGAAAAAATAATCGCTCAAAAATACTCTCGGCCGCTTTCTCAAAAGATGCGTTTTCTTTACGGAGGCAGCGTTAACGGCGACAATGCTCAGGATTTTATCCAGGAAGCTAAATTCCAAGGATTATTGATCGGCGGAGCTTCTTTAAAGCCGGCGGAGTTTATAAGAATCATTAAGAAGGCCGTTTAGGCTAATGAATTCCAAATCATTCACTTTAATTGAATTACTGGTGGTTATTTCCGTTATTGGACTGTTGTCCAGCATTGTTTTAGTCAGTTTGCAAGGGGCTAAAGATAAAGCTGACATTAGCAAAGCCCAAGAGTTTTCCCATGCCGTCAGAGTAAGCCTGGGAGCTGATTTGGTTGGGGAATGGAAGTTTGATGATGAAGCTGACCCCACCAGAGACAGTTCTGGAAATGATAATCATGGAGATTTAGCTGGTGACCCCCAATGGGTTACTGGTATATTCGGCCAGGCTTTGGAGTTTAACGGAACAGATGATTATGTGGCTATAGCCGACTCTTCTGTATTTAATACTACACTCTTAACGATAGCCGCTTGGGTAAATTTTTCCAATGACTCCCAAAGTTTTATATTCGAAAAAGGAAATGTTAATACGCAATACTCCCTTTTTAGTCACGGGACAGATATAGTATTTAGAACTAAACCGGTAGGTGGAGCATATGATACTTTGTCAACTACTAAAGCGAATGCGGGAATTACTAACGATCAATGGCATTTTATTGTAGGAACTTATGATGGAGCTGTTAAGAAACTTTATGTAGACGGTGTCTTGAAACTATTTCGTGATTGGGTAAAAATAATAGAGATTAATAATAATGGATGTTCTATTGGAAGATTTGGAGGGACAACAACGGGATATTATTTTACGGGCAGCATCGACGATGTCCGTATTTACAACCAAGCTTTATCCACTGCCGAAATCCAGCAGCTTTATGCCCAAGGAGCAGCTAAACACGGCATCGTATCAAAATGAATTCCAAATCATTTACTTTAATTGAATTACTGGTGGTTATTTCTGTCATTGGACTGTTGTCCAGCATTGTTTTAGTCAGCTTGCAAGGGGCCAAAGAACAAGCTGACATTAGCAAGGCCCAAGAGTTTTCCCATGCCGTCAGAGTAAGCCTGGGAGCTGATTTGGTTGGGGAATGGAGATTTGATGATAATACAAATGATAGTAGCGGTTATGAGAATAACGGCGCTACTGGCGGCGATCCAATCTATGTTGAGGGAATGTTCGGACAAGCTTTAGAATTTAATGGAAATGATTATGTTGTAATAGATGCTGTCGCTGATGAAATTGCCGGAAAAAATAATTTAACATGGGAAAGTTGGATCAAAACAACCGATACCAACGACAATGTTATTGGTGGATGGAATGATAGTGGCGGCAATAATCTGTTTTGGTTTCGCGTACATAACAGCAAGTTTTCAATTCACGACGGCAGCGACCATTATGGTCAAAAGGAAATGTCTGACGGAATTTGGCATCATATCGCCGTTATTTATAATAACGGCACCATTAGTACTTATGAAGATGGAGAGACGGCCTTTACGCCCTATAATAAGAATATAACGTTTAGTTCAAATAATAAAGTATCTATTGGCCAAGAATGGGATGGAGGAAGCGTTTCCGGGCATTTTAATGGTATAATCGATGAAGTGCATATTTACGATAAGGCCTTGTCTTTAGCTGAAATCCAGCAGCTTTACGCCCAAGGAGCAGCTAAACACGGCATCGTATTAAAATGAATTCTAAATCTTTTACCTTAATTGAATTACTAGTGGTTATTTCTGTCATTGGACTGTTGTCCAGCATTGTTTTAGTCAGCTTACAAGGGGCTAAAGAACAAGCTGATATCAGCAAGGCTCAGGAATTTTCCCACGCAATTAGAGTGAGCTTGGGCGCTGATTTAGTTGGGGAATGGAAGTTTGATAACAACACAAATGATAGTAGCGGTTATGAGAATAATGGAACCATGGGTGACGATCCGTCCTATGTTGCTGGAATGTTCGGACAAGCCTTAGAGTTTGATGGAAATGATTATATTGATTGCGGGAATAATGATGTTTTAGACATGAATAATAAAGATATGACTATGTCTCTTTGGGTTAAACTTAAAGGGAGTGGAACGCGGAATATTGCTGGCCAAGTATATTGCTGGAGGTGGAATTATGGCATGATAGCTCAAGGAACAAATTATCATATACAGCTAACAAATGATAGCGGTAATACTTATGGCTATAACGCCGGCGGTCCTCTTGATAATGATAAATGGTATTTTTTGGCATTTGCGATTAAAAATGACAGCAATGAACTAATTCCATATATCAATGGTGAAAAACTTTCAACTATTGACATAACTAGCGCATTACCACTTTCGCCAATTACAAGTGGCTGCTGGGTAAGATTCGCAATGGGCAGGCATGGGTCGGGAACAGAATATTTCAACGGCACGCTTGACGAAGTCCAAGTTTATAACCGAGTATTATCTTCAACTGAAGTCCAGCACCTTTACGCCCAAGGAGCAGAAAAATATAACATTACTTTAAAATGAATTCTAAATCTTTTACCTTAATTGAATTACTGGTGGTTATTTCTGTCATTGGACTGTTGTCCAGTATTGTTTTAGTCAGTTTAGAAGGAGCCAAGGACCAAGCTGATATCAGCAAGGCTCAGGAATTTTCCCACGCAATTAGAGTGAGCTTGGGCGCTGATTTAGTTGGGGAGTGGAGATTTGACGATGCAAGTAATCCGACTAAAGACAGCTCTGGTTATGATAATGACGGAGTTATTATTGGAATTCCGACTCAAGTTGACGGCATATTTAACAAAGCAATGGAATTTGATGGAAGCGGAGAAAGTATAGAAGTCCAATATGACATAGTGGATACGACCGAACCATTTACTGTAAGTGCCTGGGCAAAACCAAACGAATATAAAACAACTGCTTGGGAAATAAGAATAGCTACAGACAGGAATACTGCTAATGCCTTTACTTTATATCAAAATAACGATTCAATACATTTTCTAGTTTGGAATGATAGCGAAAGCGTTTTTGGTCTAACGGCTAGTAATGTTTTAGAAATAGAAAAATGGACTCATGCTGTTGGCATTTTTAACGGAACAGATACTATTAGTTTTTATATTAATGGAGAATTCATTGGTTCTAGGGACGACATTACCGGTACTCTTCGTGACAATATCGGAACTTTCTATATCGGTGGCACATCTAGTATTCCAGCCAGATCTTTTAATGGCGCGATTGACGAAGTTCAAGTTTACAATAAAGCCTTGTCTTCAGCCGAAATCCAGCAGCTTTACGCTCAAGGAGCGGCTGAGCACGGAATTGTTTTAAAATAGGCTCGGGTTAAGCACAACATGATGAAATCCAAATCCTTTACCTTAATTGAATTGCTGGTGGTTATTTCCATTCTGGGCTTATTATCCAGCCTTGTTTTAATCAGCCTGCAAGGAGCCAAAGACCAGGCCGATATTGCCAAGGCGCAAGAATTTTCCCATACAGTCAGAGTCACTTTAAGCGCTGATCTGGTGGGCGAATGGAGGTTTGATGATAATACAAATGACAGCAGCGGCTATGGAAACAATGGAACCATGTCTGGAGATCCGTCTTATGTTGAAGGGATGTTTGGCAAAGCTTTAGAATTTGATGGAAACGATTATATTAATTGTGGCAATAATGACGGCTTAATCAATTCTGAAGAAATGACAATTGAAGCATGGTTTAAGGTTGATAGCTTATCAAGCCGCAGAAATCTTTTCTACAGATTTAATGGAAATTCATTATATCCTCGAGCATTTATCAATACAAGCGGAACAATAACAGTCCAATATAGGATAGATGGTGCTACTAAAACAATTTCATCAACAAGAACCGTTGAAACTGGAAGTTGGTACCATTGCATAGTAACAATAGATATTACAAAAGGAGGGAAATTATACATCAATACAGAAGAATGGGGCAGCCATAGCGACACTGGCGGTTCAATAACTGGCGGTTCATATAGTAGAATCATTGGATATGATTCAAATTTAAGTAGTTATTTCAGTGGCATTATCGACGAAGTCCGCATTTACAATCAATCCTTATCTTTGGCTGAAATCCAGCAGCTTTACGCTCAAGGAGCGGCTAAACACAACATTGTTTTAAAATGAATTCTAAAGCCTTTACCTTAATTGAATTATTGGTGGTTATTGCCATTATTGGACTATTGTCCAGTATTGTTTTAGTCAGCCTGCAAGGAGCCAAAGACCAGGCTGATATTGGCAAAGCTCAAGAGTTTGCCCATACAGTCAGAGTAACTCTGGGTGCTGATCTGGTGGGCGAATGGAAGTTTGATAACAATACAAACGACAGCAGCGGTTATGAGAATAATGGAACCATGGGTGACGATCCGTCCTATGTTGACGGAATGTTTGGCAAAGCTTTAGAATTTGATGGAAATGATTATGTCAGCATACCAGATTCAGATTTTTTAGATTTAACGGAATTAGGGACAATAGAAGTTTGGGCAAAAAAGAATTCCCAAAAGCATTATCAAATGTATATTACAAAAGGCATAGCTTCTGCAAATACAGGTTATCAACTAATGGATTATGGCACGACAGGTAGGATAGTTTTACGCTGGGGATCTGATGGAAATAATATTGTAACTGATGAAGTAGTTCCAACGGACAAGTGGTATCATATTGTCGGCACTTATGACGGGAGCGATTTAAGAATTTACTTGAATGGTTCTTTATCTAAAAAAGTGCCCTATACGACAAATGCTGTTGCGAATACGGATCCATTGAGGATAGGAAGAAGAAGCGATGGATACTTTTTTGACGGAACGCTTGACGAAGTTCGTATCTATAATAAAGCCTTATCTTCAGCTGAAATCCAGCAACTCTACGCTCAAGGAGCAGTTAAACACGGAATTGTCTTAAAATAATGAAAAAGAAAGTAACAATAGCCATGTCCGGAGGAGTTGATTCTGCTGTTGCAGCTGTTTTGCTGAAGGAAAAAGGTTATCAAGTGAGTGCCGTTTATTTAAGATTGATCAATGATTCTAAAAGCCTCCAAGCAGCCAGAAGAATCGCCGCTTTTTTAAAAATACCTTTTTCTACTATTGACTTGCGTTCGGAATTTAAAAAGAAAGTCATTGATTCTTTTGTAGCGGAGCTGAAAAAAGGAAACACACCCAATCCTTGCGTAGTCTGTAATAAAGAAATAAAGTTTGACATCATAAAAAAAGGCTATTTGGCTACCGGCCATTATGCGGTCATTAAGAACGGCTGCCGGCTTTTTCAGGCCAAAGACAAGGAAAAAGACCAGTCGTATTTTTTATGGACTTTAAAGCAAAACCAATTGAAGCGCATTATCTTCCCTCTGCAGAATTACACCAAGGCTGAAGTGAAAGAATTAGCTAAAAAGTACGGCCTATTAAAATTAACAAGGTCAGAATCCCAGGAAGTTTGCTTTATTCCGGACAGCATCAGTAATTTCCTTAAAAAGCATCTTAGGCAAAAACCTGGAGATATCGTTGATAGTAATAGCAACACAATCGGCCGGCACCAAGGATTAGCCTCTTATACTATTGGCCAGCGGAAAATGATCGGACTTTCCGGAGGGCCTTATTATGTTTTAGCTAAGAATCTGGCTAAAAACCAATTAATTATCACTAAGCAAGAAAAGGATTTATTGCAAAAAGAATTAACAATTAAAAATGTCAACTGGATTTCTCAAGCGGTAAAAATGCCCTTAAAGTGTCGGGCCAGAATAAGATACAGAAGCAAGCTTTTTTCTTGCACAGTTAATCAAAAGAAAGTTATTTTCGGCAGACCGCAGAAGGCAATAACCAAAGGCCAGTCAATTGTTTTTTATTCCGGCAATGAAGTCTTGGGAGGAGGCATAATTAAACTTGGATAATCCCTTATTTTCTGCTATGATAGGTGAATATATGGAACCAAATCAGCTACGCGGCGATTTTTTAAACTTTATGGAGCAAAGGGGACATAAAATTGTCCCTTCCAGTTCTTTGGTTCCCGACGACTCTTCGGTTCTATTGACAACTGCCGGAATGCAGCAGTTTGTTCCTTATCTTTCCGGCAAAGTAGAACCGCCCTATAAAAGAGCTTGTTCCGTCCAAAAATGCTTTCGTACCGGAGACATTGAAAAAGTGGGCGATAACACCCACCATACCTTTTTTGAAATGCTGGGAAATTGGTCCTTTGGCGATTATTTCAAGGAAGAAGCAATTAAGCTGGCTTATGAGTTTTTAATAGATGTCTGTCATTTGAACAAAGATAAGATCAGGATTACTGTTTTTGCCGGCAATAAGGACATTCCGGCTGACGAAGAAGCAGTTAAAATATGGGAGAAGCAAGGAGTCAAGAAAGAATGGATTTTCAAATTTGACCTGAAAGACAATTTCTGGGGGCCAACGGCAAAAACCGGACCTTGCGGGCCTTGTTCGGAGATTCATTATGATCGTGGAAAAGACTTTGCCATCAAGGAATGCACTATCAAGGGCTGCGGTCCCAATTGCGGCTGCGGCCGTTTTGTGGAAGTCTGGAATCTGGTTTTTATGGAGTATAATAAAGATGGAGGCTATCAGTTATTAAAACAAAAGAACATTGACACCGGAATCGGTTTTGAAAGACTGGCTGCCATTCTCCAGGAAAAGGATTCCGCTTATGGCACCAAGCTTCTCCAGCCTTTAATTAAGGAATTGGAAGAAAAATCCGGGCAAGAATATGGTTCCCAGGAAAAGACTTTCCGGATTTTGGCCGACCATATCAGGAGCGCTTGTTTTTTGATTGCCGATGGGATCAGACCGAGTAATCTGGACAGAGGATATATTTTAAGGCGAATTGTCAGGCGGCTGATAAGATATGCTCGATTATTGAATTTAACCGGTAATTGGTATCTTTCTTTAATAGAAACAGTCGTTAATCTTTATAGTAAAACTTATCCGGAAATTAAAAAGGAAAAAGAAAAAATTGTCACTGTTAATGAAAAATAAGAGGAGAAATTCGGCCGGGCTTTAATTAAAGGATTAAGGGAGCTGGAAAAACTAAAGCCGGTTAACAATGCTATTGCGGCTTCAGACGCTTTCTATATCTACCAAACATTCGGTTTTCCCATAGAAATGATTCAGGAAGAATTGGAAAAAAGGAATTTAACGGTTGATCAAGCGGAATTTGAGCAGGAATTCAAGAAACATCAAGATGTTTCCCGGGCCGGAGCGGAAAAGAAATTCGGCGGAGTAGGCATTAAAAATGCCCAAAACGAAGAAGAAACAGCAAAATTAGCCCAGCTGCACACGGCCACCCATCTTCTCCATACGGCTTTGCGCCAGGTATTGGGAGAGCAGGTTCAACAAATGGGTTCGGATATCAACTTTGAACGTTTGCGGTTTGATTTTTCTCACCAAGAAAAAGTCACTGCTGAAGAGTTAAAGAAAACAGAGGATCTGATCAATCAAAAAATAGCTGAAAACTTAAACATTAAAAAAGAAACAATGAGCTATCAAGAAGCCATTGATTCCAAAGCCTTGGCCTTTTTTAAAGAAAAATATCCATCTGAAGTAACCGTCTATTCCGTAGAATCCTTTTCCCGAGAGATTTGCGCCGGCCCTCATGCGGCTAAAACAGGGGATTTGGGCCATTTTAAGATAATCAAAGAGCAGTCGTCAGGAGCCGGAGTCAGAAGAATTAAAGCAATTTTAGCATGAAATTTCCTTTTATTAAAGAAAAAGAGCAGCTCAATTTAATTTTAGATTTGGGCACGGAAGCGATAAAAGCTTTAATAATAAATGAAGAGAAAAAAGTTGTTTTAGGAGCTGAAACAGATTATCTCTCTTTTGAGAGCTTGGAGTTTGAAACCGTTAAAAAATCCATTCTCAGAGCAGCCACTGCGGTTCAGGACAAAACCAAAACAGCGCCCAAATCAATAACATTGGGGCTGCCGGCTGACATCTTAAAGGCCAGGGTTTCCTTGCAGAACTATTGCCGAACAGCTTCAAAAAAAATAATTGAGCTTAAGGAAGAAAACGCCATTTACCAAAAGATCAAAGAACTAAGCAGCCAAGAAATTTGCCGGCAAATTTCCCAGCAATCAGGAATTTTAGAAAACGATCTTCTTTTTGTTAATTTTAAAATACTGGAAACAAAGATAGACGGCTATCCGGTTTCAACCCTTAAAGGATTTAGCGGCCGCAATTTGGAGTTTAGGATTTTAACCGTTTTTCTGCCTAAATATATAGAAAAATACGGCAATTGCGGATTTGAGTTTCTGAAAAAAAACATTCAAGAGCTGGGTTGGAAAGATTTAAGAATAGCTTGTCCCTGGGAAAATTTATTAAAAACCAATAAAGTGAATAACGGTCTTTACCTTGACGTGGGCGGAGCCTTGACCCAGCTGATAATAATAGAAAACGCCAAACTGAAAAGAATAAGGGAATTTGAAATTGGCGGAGAGAACTTTACCCAGCTTCTTTCCCAAACCTTGGGGATAAGCAGGGACAGAGCCAGGATTTTAAAGCATAAATACACCGGAAAACTGCTCTCAGAGCCAACCAGGAATAAAGTTAAGGAGATTATT
>JAUVEE010000018.1 GCA_030594935.1 bacterium | reverse complement strand
CCAGCGAAAAGAAAAAAATAGAAAACGAAAGGTGGAAAATTGAAGACGAAAGAGAAGAGGTGGAGAATAAAAGGTGGAAAATTGAAGACGAGCTGGAAGAAATAAAAGATCAAGCCAGAAAGGTTGAGGTGGAGCATCAGGAAAAAACAACCCAAAAGAAAGAGCTGGAAGCGGTCAAAGAAAAAATCCTAAAACAAATAGAAGAAATAAAACTAAGGAAGGAAAAAGCGGAAATAGAAGCAGAACTGCAAAAAATCATAACGGAAGAAAATCCTTTTAAGACAAAACTGGCAAAATTGGCTGAGAAAAAAGCGGAAATAGATAATGTTCTAGGCGAAGTCTTAATGGAAGAAAAAGAAATAGAAGAACAAATATCAGAAATGGAAACCAAGGAAAAGGAAGCCACTATCTCTTCGGAAAAAAGAAAAATAGAAAGAAAAAGACGGGAGACAGAAAAGAAAAGGAAAGAAGCGGAAAAGAAAAAATGGAAATGCGAAAAAAACGAAAACAAGATTGAGAAACAAGAAAAAGAGATAAATCAACAGTATCAGGAATTATTATCCAGAAAAAAGATACTGGAAAAACAGCTTAACGAAATTAACGCCTCTTTGGCAAAAATAGACGGAGGAGAAGAGGAAAAAGAAAAAAAACAGGCGGAAGAAGCCAGAGAAAAGAGAGAAGAAACAACCAAAAAAGAAAAGGCGAAAGAAGAAAAGAGGGCTCATGAGGAAAGAGAGAGGAAAGAAAAAGAAAAAGCGGAAAGGAAAGAAAAGGAAGAAAAAGAGAAAGAAGAACAAGAAAGAAAAGCTCATGAAGAAAAGAAGGAAAAAGAGGAAGAAGCAACTGTTTCAACTGAAGAAAAAGAAGAAACGGAAAAGAAAGAAGTGGCCAGAATCATTAAAGAAGGCAAAGAACGAAAAGAGAAAGAGAAGAGGAAAAAAGAAGAAGCTGCCAAAAGAACACAAGAAGAAGCAGCTAAAAAAGAAGAAGAGAAAAAGAAGAAGACTAGAAAAGCCAAAGAAAAAGCGGAAGAAGACCTGGAGGAAATAAGCAGAATGAGAAAAATGAGAGGAAAGATGACAGAAATACAGCAAAAAGAGAATTTAGAAAGAAATAAATTCCTGGAAAGAATCCAAAAAAGAGAAAACAGAGAAGATTTAAATGAGATAGAAGCGCCTGTCTCTAAAAAAGACGACTATACAGAACAAGAAAAAGCAACCAAAGAAATAGTTTACCGGCCTCTCCCGGCTAAACCGGCTTTAATCGAAAAAATATTAATAAGACTCCTGATTTTAATCTTAATATTTCTAGTAATCATTTTCGTTTTTAACTTCTTGCACGGAAAGGGATTACTGCCAAAACTTCCTTTTCTGGGAAATTAACATCAGGCTTTAGGTAATTTATGGATAAAAAACTACTTCAGGAACTGCAACTAAGATTAGAAAGAGAAAAAAACATCTTAGAGAAAGAACTGCAAAGATTTGCCAAAAAGGATGAAAAACTGGAAGGCAACTGGGACACAAAATATCCGCGCTTCAACAAGGAAGCGGATTCTCAAAAGATAGAAGAAGCTGCCGATGAAGTGGAAAAATATGAAAACTTGCTTTCAATTGAATACAGTTTTGAAACCAAGCTTAAAAACATTAATTCGGCCCTGGAAAAGCTGGAACAGGGGACTTATGGCAAGTGCGAAAAATGCAAAAAAGAAATGCCGGCTGAGCGGCTTCAGGCCTGCCCGGAAGCAAGAACCTGCACCGCTTGCAAATAATTTATTGCAAACTAAATAAAATCCACGGCCTCACGGTCGTGGTTTTGGTTAAAGGATAGTAATTATTTCCAGCTTATGTAAGTGCCGACTGGGTATTTTAATAAAGGATTGGTGACGCCTTTGTTCAGAACATCAAAATGCAAATGGCAGCCAGTAGCGCCGATAGTATAGCCCGTATTGCCCATATAGCCGATTAACTGCCCCTGAGACACTGTTTGGCCTGGAGAGACTGATATCTTGGAAAGATGGCCGTAATAGGTCACTATACCGTTAGGGTGAATGATTCTAATCCTATTGCCGCCCACATTCACATAGCCGGTCTTTTGAACCGTGCCTTTGGCAGCGGCATAAATCGGTGTTCCACATTTATTGGCGACATCTATGGCATTATACCAATGCAAACCCTGGCTTATCGTGCCCTGGGTGGGAAAACTGAGATAAGAATCAGCCAAAGGAACTTGAGCGTAAGAGGTTTGGGAAGCAACCGGCATTTTCCCTCCCGGAATAACCAAAATATCTCCGACAAATATCTTTCCGTCTTCTTCAATGTCGCTGTAAGCGATTATTTCCTCAATTTCTCCCTTGTATGTCTGAGCCACACCGCCCAAAGTGTCTCCTGATTCCACCAAATGCAATACTCCGGAAACCGGAGGAATAATCAGTTTCTTGCCAACTTTAAGCACAGAATTCTTATTCAAATCATTAGCCCATCTGATAGTGTCCAAAGAAACGCCGAACTGGTCGGCAAGAGACCATAAAGTGTCTCCCGGCTGAACCACATATTCGGAAATCTCCTTTCTCTTTTCTCCCACCACAGCTTCAGAACCAACCAAACTTCCCAATGTCTTGGAGCTGACTATTAAAGGAGGAGAATTGCCAATAAGGCCATTGCCTTGGACAAGAGACAAATCAGGCGATTCAAGCCCTAAATTATCCACTGATGCGGCAAACAAACTGTGCTGGCTGCTGCCCTCGGCTAAAACAAAATCTCCCTCATTAACAGGAGATTTAGGAGTTGAATTGCAAATTAATCCAAAGATAACAAAAGAAAGTATCCCTAAACAAAGAAAAGGAGTTTTCACAACTCTCTTTAACAGTTTCGTACTTAGTTTTAAGATAGTACTCATATAAAATTAACTTGTTCTAAGTTTATCGCGCCTAAGATAAAAGTCAAGCGTTTTTTCCACAAGCAGGCAAATTTATGGTAAAGTAAGGCAATGGACTTATGCTCAAAAAAAGATATTGCTGAACTGCTCAAGAAATATGAAACCGCTCCCATAAAATATTTCGGGCAAAATTTTCTCATAAATAGGGGAGTGGTGGATAAAATCACTGCCGAGGTAATGTCCAATGACACTATCCTAGAAGTTGGACCGGGAATCGGAGTCATTACCCAAGAACTGGCCAAGAAAGCCAAGCAGGTTATGGCCGTGGAAAAAAGCAGGGAAATGATAACAATCTTGAAAGAAACCTTAAAAGGAATAAAAAACGTGGAAATAATCAGAGAAGATATTTTAAAGCTGGATTTGCAATCTCTACCTAATAAATACAAGGTGGTAGCCAACCTCCCTTTTTATCTCACTTCTCCGGTTGTTAGAAAGTTTTTGGAAGCAAAAAACCAGCCCCAGGAACTGGTTTTAATGATGCAGAAAGAAGTGGCCCAAAGAATCTGCTCCCAGCCGCCGAGAATGAGCCTTTTGGCTGTTTCCGTGCAGTTCTACGGACAGCCCAAGATTATGAGCTCTGTTTCCCGAGGATCGTTTTACCCCATGCCCAAGGTAAACTCAGCCATTATTAGAATAACCCCTGGCTCCCAACCCAAATTTTCTCAAGAATTCTTTAAAATCGTTAAAGCCGGATTTTCCCATCCCCGCAAACAGCTGGTTAATAATTTAAGCAGGGGACTGAAGCAGCCCAAAGAAAAGATTGGATCCTGGCTGCTGAAAAACAGCATCCAGCCCAATCAAAGAGCGGAAACCCTCAGCCTTGATGATTGGAAGAATTTAGCAAATTCTGAAAATATGTTATTATAAGAAAAGTTGTGTTATAATGTTAATAACTTTCATGAAACAAATTCTCAAAAAGTTCACGGATAAAGTTTCATCTTTCTCAAAAAACAAAAAACAGCTTTGGCTAGCTGTTTTATTGTTTTCAGTCGTGGGAATTGTTTTGCCGGTCTTCCCTGTCTATGCCGTTTCTTGGTTGACCGACATAGCTGTAGACATAGTTCTTCAACTTGCCATAGTGATTTGCCAAATGGCAGTGATTATCCCAGCTATTATTCTGGGAATGGTAGTGGGGATTTTAGAAATAGCAACCAGCCCTACTCTTTTCAACGCTTCTTTTACCAACAATGCGTTCGTAGTGTATGGCTGGACAATAACTAAAAATTTGGCAAATATCGGTTTTATTATTCTTTTAGCTTTCATTGGGTTGGGAACAGCTTTAAGAATTCAAGAATACCAGTGGCAAAAAACTCTGCCGCGCTTGTTTTTTATCCTGTTGATAATTAACTTTACTCCGGTAATATGCGGATTTATTATTGACGCCGCCAACATTGTAATGAATTACTTCTTAGATGGAGCCAGCGGCTGGGCAGCTGTAAGCAATGAGTTGAGCGCTGCGGCAGACATTGTAGTGAAAACCGACATAGCAGGTGTGACTATTATAGATGACTTGCTGGGTACTGCCGCTCTCATTCTTTTTAAAATCATCGCTTTGGTTGCAGTAATGGGGGCAACAATTTTTATTTACCTTCTTTTCACCGCCTTGTTTCTTACTCGGTATGTCATGCTTTGGGTTTTAATTATCTTGTCGCCAATCGCTTTCTTTACTTATGTCTTTAAAGAAAGCAGCCTGGTTAAGACATTATTTCCGGGAATACTTCATTGGGAAGAATGGTGGAGCAACTTTTTGCAATGGTCTATTATCGGAGTAACTTTATCTTTTTTCCTCTTTTTGTCCAATAGCTTGAAAGGAATTCTAGGCAGCGGCGCCATGACCGTCAGCGCGCTTCCGCCCAGCGCTAGCGGCGGTGGTTTTCTTGATGGACTAATGCCTTATATCGTCAATGTAGCCTTGCTGATCGTCGGTTTTCTTACCGCGATCAAGACCGCGCCAATGGGAGCAGGAGCAGTTACAAGTAAAGTTAAAGGAGTAGGAAGAAGCGTAAATAAGATTATTGTCAAACCTGCAGTAGGAGCAGTAGCAGGATTCGCAGCAGGAACCGCAGTGATGGGCGGAAGGATAGCTAAAAAGCCGGTAGGATACGCAGGAGAAAAAATTAGCGCGCAAATGGATAAATCAAGCACGGGAAGATGGGCAAAGAAAGGGATGAAGAAAGTAGAAAAAGAAGCGCGCTACTGGACTCCGGGAGTCAAGAGCCTGGGTGAAAAAGCCAGGGGAGACGAAGAAGCAAGAAGCAAACACGAAAAAGACTTTAAGAAGAGAGCTCAAGCAGGACACATGGATGAAGTGAGGAGAATATCAAAAGATACTATTAGTAGAACAAAGGATGAAAGAGAAGGAGCAAAAAGAGTTATTGCAGATTACAGACCCGACAAAATTGGAAAAGATATGGAAAAAACAATTAAAGAAAAATCAGCAAAAGCTTACGCAAAGACTGTAATGCCGGAAGCTCTGGAAGATATAAATGTTTTAGCCGCTATGGATCAACAAAAATATGACGCAATAGGAGGAAACGAAGGCAATCCAGCGCAAAGAGAAGCGATAATGAAAACTATAATGGAAGAAGATGAAAAGACTAAAGAGAATCTTTGGGATAAAAAGATTAAAAAAATTAAAAAAACAGATCCAGAGAAGGCTAATAGAATGCAGGACATTTTTATTAAACTACAAGCTGATCCAAATTACTTTGGAGTTAAAACAAAGAAAAAAAAGCAAAAAGCAAAAAAGAGAAAAGAACCACCTAAAGCTTGGTATGGTTAATTAAATAATTAAATTTTAGAATTATGACAGATTTTGATAACTATGAAGAAGATGAGAGAAGAATTTTTCCTCCGCAAACTTCTTCTATTATAATAAGACTAGCAGAAAAATATAAGATAAAAGAAACGACTGCAGAAATGATAGAAAAAATAGGCAAAGGTGATACTCCTAATGTAACTAAAATAGCGGAAACAGTTGCGGCAGTAGTGGAGGATAAAATTTCTTTTACTGAAGTTGCCTCTGTTTTGCAGGATAAACTAAACCTTACTTCCGAAGCAGCAGAAGCCTTAGCAAACGATTTGGAAAAACAAATTCTTGTCTTAGTAAAAAAACCTTCATCGCAAAAATCTTCTCAAGAAAAAATTGAAATCAAAAAGCCTCCTGCTCCTGATGACTCTTATAGGGAACTAGTTGAATAAAAAAAGCCAGACCAATGAGTGGTCTGGTATGGTACGATTTTTTAACTTTTGGTTTTTTTTCTTTTTTTTATTTCCTTTATTCCCTGGAGCATCTTGGTTCTTTTTTCGTCATAGCTCAATTCTTTTTCATCTTCGTATTCGTCATTTTCTATCTTCCTTCTACCTCCTTGTTTATTTTTTCCTCCAAGGGAAATCCCTCCAGAAGATATTCCTTGCCAAACGGCTGCTAGATCCAAGAACCCGTTCGCCGTTCTTAGGTCAAAGAAACAACCGCTTTCCGCTGCGAGCTCCCTATGGACTAAATCGTAGGCTTTACTCAGAGCTTTTTCATACTTTATATAGAAAGCTTTTGGGTCTTTTTCCATTTCTTTCTTGAGGTCCTCTTCTTTTGTCCCTGTTTGTTCTTGCAGCATCTGCATAACGGCTCCCACTGTTTCTCTGGCTCTTTGCTGAGCCCTATATATTGCTGCTTCCTTTTTTCTTTCTTGCTCGTAGATTTCTCTCCTAGCCTCTATCACTTCCTTTGAAAACTCATAGTCTTCAATAGGAATACTAATAATCCCTATCTTCCATTTTTTGAGCTTCTCTTCTAGGATATCTACTTCGGTTTCTTCTTCCTTTTCCTTTTTTTTATCGCTGTTTTCCTTAATGACACGCCAGATATCTTTTAGGGCTGCTTTTTGTGTATCTTTGGATTCTCCCAGAACTTCAGGAATGGTATGAGTGTTGAAAAACCCTCTTGTTATGTCCTGAACTTCTCTTATTGTTTCTGTTCTATAATCTGCCACACTATAAACAGCGTCATGAACCGCATCTTTGATTTCTTTTTCGGTAGACAATTTCTTGATTCCAAGAAGCTGAATTCTGACAAAGCCCTTCACTATTTTCATTGAGCCGCCTCCTTTAAAGTCAATATTGGATTGGCTTGAAAAGATGGGCAGAGAAAATTGCCAGATAGGAACTTTTCCGCTCACACGCATTACGAAATCCCAGGGAAAAACCCAAATAAGACCAGGACCTAGAACACCGTACCGTTTGCGTAATTTTCCAAAAATCTCAATTGTCCATCTTTCTTGGTGGGGAACGGTTTTTAGTCCCGCCAAAGAAATATAGACTCCTATAGAAACAGCGGCATTCAGCCAAATAGACCCTGTTGCTTTTAAAATAACAACAAACAGTACTAGAGCTATTGTCGCTGATAGCCAGCGTTGCGCATTTGATTTCTTTTCTTTGTTTTCTTCTTCCATGTTTCTCACGTCTCCATTATTTATTTTTCAAGGTTCTTATGGTTCAGCCAAACAGTAACACATACTTTTAAATCTGTCAAGCCGTTTGCCTGTTAATTTAATTTGTAGTAAAATACTATAGATAGTGATATAATAATCGTATGCAATTCCAGGTTCCCCAATTTATTGACCGCAAGCCAAAGATAGTAGGCCCGCTTACTTTCCGCCAATTCGTTATTGTAGTTTTGACCGCAGTCAGCTGTTATCTTTTTTATCTCTTCCTGCCCACTTTCTTTTTCTTAATGGCTTCCGTAACTCTCGTCGGAGCGGTCGGATCCCTTACTTTCTTGAAAATTAACGGACAAAGGCTGGAAAAGATTGTGAGAAACCTTCTAGTCTACACCATCTCTCCCAAGATATTCCTTTGGAAAAGAAAAGTTATGCCTCCCAGGTTCGTGATCAAGAAAATGCCCAAGCTGAAAGAAGAAGATGTAAAGAAAAAGAAATATATTCTTCCGGAAATCGCCGGCAGAAGCAAACTAAAAAAATTATTCACTCAAATTGAAGTTAATAGAGCTAAAGACAATGGCTAAATCAGCGACTCAAGACTTTTTAAAAATAAAACAAATCAGAGAGGGAATTCTTCTCTTAAAAAACAAATCCTTTAGGGGAGTTTTAATGGTTTCTTCTTTAAACTTCGCCTTGAAATCGGAAGACGAACAAACAGCCATTATCTACCAATTCCAGAATTTTCTCAATTCCATGGATTTCGGCTGCCAAATCCTGGTCCAGTCAAGAAAGCTGAACATCACCGGCTATATTGAAAAACTAAGAGAGCTGGAGACAAATCAGCAGAATGAACTCCTGAAGATGCAAACCACCGGCTACATAAAATTTATTGAAGGACTGGTAAAGACCGGCACTATCATGACCAAGACTTTCTTCCTGGTGGTTCCTTTTGCCGTGTCTAATCTGGCCAGCACTTCCATAACTCCCAGGAAAAAACAAAAGGTTCCTGATATAACTGAAGAAACATTCCAAAGATGCAAGACCCAGCTCTGGCAAAGAATGGAATTCGTGGTTCTGGGATTAAGAAGGTGCGGGCTTAAGGCTGTTCCTTTGACCACCGGAGAACTGATTGAATTATTCTGGGCTCTGCATAACCCCAAGCAGGCGGAAATCGGCTATTATCCGGAAATACCGCCGGAGCTAACAAGCTAATAACTATACATGCTGCCATTTTTTAAAAAAAAGAAAACAGGAGTCCCGGAAAGGGTTTTTGAGATAGACACTCTTAGGGCTTCTGATATTATCGCCCCTTCCTTCATTGAAGTGGCTCAAAACCATGCAAAGGTAGGGGAGAGGCTGGCCAAAAGCTTTTTTATCTTTTCCTATCCCCGATATCTGACAACCGGCTGGTTCTCTCCAATCATCAATTTGGAAACGCCCATGGACATCTCTTTCTTTGTCTTTCCCATCGCAACCGAAAAAACCTTGAAAGACTTAAGGAAAAGAGTAACCGAGGTCCAGGCTGAAATCATGGAAAAAGAAGAAAAAGGATTAATCCGCGATCCGGTTCTGGAAACCGCGCACGAAGACCTGGAAACTTTAAGAGATCAGCTGCAGACCGCCCAAGAAAGAATGTTTAATCTGGGTATTTATCTGACTATTTACGCTGACACGGAAAAAGAACTGATCAACACTGAAATTGAGCTTCGCTCAATTCTGGAATCGCGCTTAATCTATATCAAGCCCGCCCTTTACCAGCAGAAGCAGGGATTCACTTCCACCGCGCCCTACGGTTTGGATGAAATGCAGGTTTATACTCCGATGAACACCGGTCCCTTGTCCAGCGTTTTTCCTTTTATTTCTTTTGACTTAAGCTCAAATGAAGGAATCCTTTACGGAGTGAACCAGCATAACAGCTCTCTTATCCTCTTTGACCGTTTCAGTCTGGAAAACGCCAACTGCGTAATCTTTGCCAAATCCGGTTCCGGCAAATCATATATGGTAAAGCTGGAATTATTGCGCTCTTTAATGCTGGGAGTGGATTGTATTATTGTTGACCCGGAAAACGAGTATGAATTCCTGGCTGACGCGGTGGGAGGCTCTTTCTTTAATATTTCTTTGTCTTCGGACAATCATATTAATCCTTTTGATTTACCCACTCCGAGAGAAGGAGAAAAGCCGGAAGATATTCTTCGTTCTAATATCATCAACCTGGTGGGACTATTAAGAATCATGCTGGGAGGCTTGTCCGCGGCCGAAGACGGCATTATGGACCAGGCACTCACTGAAACTTACGCCGCCCATGACATCACCATAGACAGCGACCCCTCCGTCTGGCAGGACAACATCCCTTTGATGGAAGACCTGCAATCCGTGCTGGAAGGAATGGAAGGAACCGATTCTTTATTAAAACGGATGTCTAAATTCACCGGAGGAACTTATTCTCAATTCTTTAACCAGCCAACCAATATTTCCATGGACGCGTCCCTGATTGCTTTTGGCATCAGGGATATGGAAGACGAACTAAGGCCCATGGCTATGTTTATTATCATGAGATACATCTGGAACAAGGTGCGCTCCGAATTAAAGAAAAGAATTCTGGTTATTGACGAAGCCTGGTGGCTGATGAAAACAGAAGACGGAGCTTCTTTCCTTTTCGGCATTGCCAAAAGAGGAAGAAAATACTGGCTCGGGCTTACTACTATCACCCAGGATGTAGCTGACTTTATGAAGTCAAACTATGGCCAGCCTATTATCACCAACTCTTCTCTGCAGTTTCTGATGAAGCAGAGTCCGGCCAGCATAGAGATTGTCCAAAACACTTTCAATCTGACTGACGAAGAAAAATATATGCTCTTGGAAGCGGCCGTGGGGGAGGGATTGTTTTTCGCCGGCCAAAAACACGTCTCAATCAAAATAGTCGCTTCCTACGCCGAAGACCAGATAATCACTACCTCTCCGGAACAAGTTTTAAAGATTAAAAGAGCTAAACAAAAATCATAAACATGTCTAGTCTTCTCAGCCCAGAAGGATTAATGATGTTGTTTATAGCTACTGTTTGCGATCTCGTAAGCATCACCGCTACTTTTATTATAGGTATTATTCCTTGCTTAATTTTAGATTTTTTGTGCTTAATAGTAATCGGAGCCTGGATGTTTATGCGCGGAAGCTCGACAGGAACTCCGACAGAAGAAGAGGAAGAAGAAGCGCCGGCAGAAATTAATAAAATAAAAAGAGATAAATCCGCTGGATCTAAAGCAGAAGGGAAAACGGGAACGGAAAAGCAAACTGTTAAAGCCGAAGAGAAGCAAGCGGCTAAACAGGCAGAGAAACAAGCGGGAAAGGCGGCAGGCAAAGCAACAGGCAAGGTAGCAGCCAAACAAGTCCGCAAAAAGGTTTTTAGAAAAGTACTGGGGTCTTTTGTCGGCACATTAGTTCCTTTCCTTCAAATTATTCCTTTTTGGACCATAACCGTAATAGGAGAATTAAAAGGAGGCAAATAAAACTATTTTTGAGCTTTAAAAAATTTGCCATCAATAATAAGTATAGTATAATAAAATAATGCTGAGCTTTAAAAAACACCGAACCTTAATTACAGCCATTATCCTCTCCTTATTATTGCTTCTTGCGGCTGGTTTTGTTTTTTCTCAGACAGGAAGAGATTTGGAAGTCGATTATCCGATAATTGACGGCGAAAGCCCAACTTCGACCAAGACCTTTCTTCACACCTATATTAAATATATCTTTAATTTTGCCATTTTAGCTTGCGGATTTATTACTCTCGCGGTAATAGTCAGAGCCGGCGCGCAATACACTGCTTCCCGGGGAAATCCAGCCTCTTTGAGAGACGCCAGGGACCGGATTGTTTGCGGCATTGTCGGACTTTTAATTCTGCTTTCTTCTTATGTTATTTTATCCACCATTAATCCTAAGCTAGTATTCTTTACTTTTACGCCGCTATCACATGATCCGGTGGTTTTACAGCCCACTCCAATTATCAGTTTAACGCCAACAAGCACGGCTTACGAGTTCCCCTTGGGAGTGCTGATTAATAATGAATCTTCTTTAGTGGCCGCTCCTTATTCAACCTATGAAGGGATTTTAAACCCGGACAGGCTGGAAAGGTTTGAAAAAACAGGGGATGCGGTTAAGAGGGCGAATGTAAAACTGGAGGAGTTGACAAAGGTTCTGCGGGACGAATCTAAAATATTAAGGGATTTAGGGAAGAAATTAAAAGACCAATCCGTAACTCTGCAAGGTTATGCCGCCGCTTGCACTTGCGCGCCCAGCCGCTGTTCTTCCGGTTGCGGCGTTGCTGGTAACAAATGTAATAACTGTACTGAAGCCGGCTGCGCTGCTATTCTATCTTGCAGCGGCTGTGCCGGAGATACTTGTCCCAACAGAACCAATATGAGTATTTTAATAAACGACGCCATTGTCGGCATCCCAGGAACCTTTGCCCTTATTAGCGCTCAAGAATTAATAGTTGATGAAGAGCTAAGAAGGGTCAGGCTTTTTTCTCAAGTGATTGAAGCTTTTTTAAGTAAAACCGATACTGTGGAGGCTTTTGAAGCTGCTAATTTAGGACAGATTAATGCTCTGTTTGACGCAGCTACCAAAAATTTAGTTTCTAAATTTGATCGAACCGGAATGAAAGAAATTGAACAAGATTATGGAAATCCCCAGGAAATAAAAGAGAAATTGGCAGAGGATATAGCCAGCTTGGAAGAAATTGAATTAAAAACAAAACAAAACCCTTTTGAAATTACAAGCTACTATTCTCTTCTGGAAAGCAAAGACAAAAAATATGAAATATCACAATACAGAAGCGGAGATGTTGACCCCGGAATGGATCCTGCTAGTTTTTATCTTATGGTAAAATAATCTATGAAATATTTATCAATCAAAAAGATTTTAGGGCTGGGAATAATTTTAACGATTGGCGCGCTGTTATTAAGCCCTGGTTTTTTGAATAAAAACATTGTTAAGGGGCAATCAAGCTGCCACACGGAAATTCATATCGGCGAAGTGGTTGATGAAACCGAAGAATACGGTTATAAGCTGCTTAAAGAATATACAGATCTTTACGACAACGCTGTCTTAGCTAAAGATGCCGGGCTGGCTGCGGCAAACAATGCGGCCAGTATGATAACCAACATCACTGGTATGCCTAGTTCGGAAATGAATGACGCTGATACCTTGCTTAGCCTGACTGATATAACCTTGGGTAATTGCAAAGATTGTCCCGGCGCTTGCGTTCCAGGAACTTGCACTTGTACTAAGTATTGGCATAACAGCGTTTCAGAATTCGCTATAGGCGGTTACGACTATTGTGAACTTACGGGAGGATGCTTACTCTGGGGTCCATGGCCTCCTTGTGTTTGCCCTCCACATTGTATTGTCTGCCCTCCGCGACCATGCATTGACCATGAATACAGATGCGCTTACTGCGGACTTCCTTGCAACTGTTCTACCTGTGTTGGTTCTCCCTGCCCTATGCTTCAAATCAATAATACTGTGACTTCGTTGACTAATTATTATAATTCCGCAAACACAAACTATACCAATATTAATACTGTTTGGTCAAATATTAAAAACACCTATAATCCCAAGATTACTACGGCTAATGCAAATATTATCGGCTTAACGGTTCTGCCAATCACGCACATCCCTACTCCCGCACAAATCTCCGCCAAGCTGGATGTTGCTAGGGGAGAGTTAAGGACTTGCTTTACTCCCTTTGAATGTACAGAACAACTTATTGCCGGAAGCGAAACTTGCACAGTTGGAGGGGAAATATTTGCCTTGCAATTTCTATATACTTGCCCTCTCATAGATCAGATATTGCAAGAAAGTTACCCCAGATGCAATGAAGAGGCGGCTGATC
>JAUVEE010000047.1 GCA_030594935.1 bacterium | reverse complement strand
GGATTAAGCTCGATTTCCTCAATCTCCATTTTGCCGTTAATTACCACTTTGATTCCGTTCTTTTCTCCTTCCGCTTTTTCCTGGGAAAGAGAGCTTTGCAAGTCTTTTAGTTTTTTTATTTGTTTTAGTTTTTCAAACATAGTTTGTTTAATTTAAATTTTAACTTGAATTTATGATACCAAACCGAAAAAACTAAGTCAAACAAAAAAAAAGAGGATTGCTCCTCTATGTTCTTATTTTTTTATTAATCCCAGAAATGATTTTTGGAATTAACAAGAAGAAAAAGAGAGATAAATAAACTTAGAAGACTAAATTCATTCATCGTCGAAAGGACATTTACCGTCCCCGCCGGGACATCCTGATGTAGCGCCTGTCTCTTTCCGCAAGTCTATGCAGACTTTACGTCTAGAGCATTCTACCTCTGGAATCGTCATGATACCACCTCCATTTTAAGCAAAATTTTTTTCGCTCAAAATGGAGGCGACATCTCTCTTCTTCTTTTATAATATAAAGAACTATTTATGGTTAAATTATAGCACGCTATCTGAATTTGTCAAGGATTTTTAACCCAAAAGGAACCTGGAACAGCTCCTTAAAGTTATAAAAAGAAATCTTTCGCAATCTACTTGTTCAATTCCTCCAGTAATTTATCAATGTCTATGCCGTAATTTTCGCAAACAGCTCCCAGCTTCAGCTTTTCCATTTCCATTTTAGCGAACGGACAAGTCAAGCAGGGCAGATTGTGCTTGCTGAGAATTTCTGTTTTTTGCGGGTCTTTAACTATCTCCGCCAAGGTTGTGTCTTTGGTTATCATATTATTTGAACATTAAAAGTTCCGGATTAATTAATATTGTCAATCCTAAAAGCAAAAGCAAAATGCCGGAAATTAATTTGATTGCTTTTAAATATTTCTCTGATGCCTGGGTTACCCTTAAAGTCCAAACCGCTACCAGAAAGATGATAAAATCATCCAGCATATAGAACAAGATATAGACCAAGAGATAGGAGTAATAAGAAAGGGCGGATAATTCCCAGGAGGTCAGTATTTTGGTAAAAACCAAGGGAAAACCGAAAGAGCAGCAAAGCTCCACCATATTGATTCCGGCCGCCACCACGGCTACTCCCAACAAAGTGACAGGCAAAGACATTTTCGCGCTAACCAGCTTTTGCATTTGCATAAAGAGTTTCTGCTCCGCGCGAACAAAGAAATTCTGCTTGCCCGGCTTTACCTGGCAAAGTTTGCAAACCACTCCGCTGAAATAATCTTTTAAGAGAAAAACAGCAAAGAAAGTAACTATCAATCCCACTAAAACAGTAATGAGCTTAATATTCTCTAGAACTAAAAACAAATTAAGCCAAGCGGAGATAAAAATAAAATAGATTATGCCGGAAACCAGGATAAAGACCGAACCGATCAGAAAAACTCTCTGTCTTATTCCGGTAGCCACTAAAACAGCCAGTAAAAATCCCAAGGCCACCATGGCGCAGGCATTAAAACCGTCCAAAGCTCCCAAAACAACAGCCAAACCTAAAGGAGAAAAACCGCTAATGTCAATTTCCCCGATAAAGGGAATTTTAATCTTGTTATTATTCTGCTCGGTTTCCAAAAGGGGCAGGCCCAAACCAGCCCTGATCCCATTTTCTATCATCTTGCTCTGGTTTTCTGAATATCCCAAAAAATGATATTCGTTGATAAAAGTAACCGGCACTAAACCCCACTCTTCTCGGGGAACTTCGTGCTGATTATAAAGTTCTTCTAAAAGAGCCAGATTTTCCTGCTCCCAAGATCCCATTCTTACCACCTCAATTTGAGGATATTTTTCTTCCATTTCCGCTAAAAACTCTGACTCATCAGCGCAATGAGGACAAGTGTTGCCGTAAAAAAAATCAACCCTGACATCCTGGGCTAAAACAGTACCGCTAAAAAGCAAACCTAAAAGGATTGAGATTATAAGAAATTTTCGCATAATTTTTAACCACCAGTTCCGCCGCCAAAATTGATATTTTTAATCACGCTTGCTTCTTTACAAATAAATTACAGCAGCAATTGCCTTTTTCTTCAATCTCCTGGCGGTGGTAATCGCAAGGACAGATATTCTTTTTGTCTTCTTCCGGATTGCCGCTGATCTTTCGGCAGGGACAATACTTATGCCCGTATTTCTTTTCGTTTTCCAGCAGCGCTTTGGCCAGACTTTCAACCAATTCTTTGTTGGGATTCAAAGCAAAGCCATTGGCTTCCGCATACTTTTCGGCTCTGGCTATCAAACTGTCCACCTCTTCTTTTCCCAGAGCCTTGAAATCCAAGGCGTTTATTTTCGCCTCTAAAGTTTCAATTGGGACGGCTCCCACTATTTTATCAACTATTTCACCATTTTTAAAAATGTATAGACACGGAACAGCCTCAATCTTGTATAGAGCCGCGATTTCATCATTTTCATCCACGCATAATTTTCCTACTTTGATCTTGTTGTTAAATTTCTCGGCTATTTCATCCACAATAGGAAGCATTAATTGGCAGGGCGGACACCACTCGGAATACATGTCAACCAAAATCGGCAGGTCGCTTTTCATCACCTCTTGGTTAAAATTCTTGTCGTTTAAAATTATTACCGGCATATTTGTGATTATTCTTCTGAGATCGCCTTCATCTGGCAATAATGAACGCACTTTCCGCAACCATTGCATTTGTCTATATCAATTTTTGCCCGACCGTTGGATTCCACCTCTATTGCCTCATAAGGACAAACATCCACGCAAATTCCGCAACCATTGCATTTAGTTATATCTACTTTATACATATTTTATATTTATTCCGAAACAAAATTTCTTTTTTTATTCTAATTCATTTAAGGATTTTTATCAAGCTTCGTTTTGTCAACTTCAATAATAAGGGAAGAAGGATCAGGGGTGGCTTGAGGAATTTCCTGGGTCAGCTTAAGCGCTTTGACGGGACAGATATCCTGGCATAATCCGCAAAAGCAGCATTTGCTTAAATCAATCTTGGGGTATTTTTTCCCGGCGACTTCCACCATCTCAATCGCTTTATTGGGACAGATTTTCGCGCACAATCCGCAGCTAACGCATTTATCCATATTATGCTCATGCTTTCCCCGGTAGCCTTTGGCGATAGGAATTGATTCATGAGGAAATCTAACCGTCAGCGGCTTTTGAAATAGGTTTCTTATTAATTTTAGAATAATTTTAAGCTTCATATCTTTATCTGTCCATATCTGCCGGACAGTGGTTTAAACTCCAATAAATTACCGGTACATCGGCAATTTGCTCGCCTTGGAGCAAATGCTCTAAAACCGGAAGCAAATGGAAAAAAGACGGGCCTCTGACTTTGCAGCGATAAGGTTTTATTCCTCCGTCGCTCACCAGATAGATAGCCGCTTCTCCCCGAGCCGCTTCCTGCCGGACATACACTTCTCCCTCCGGAAGATTATAGGGAACCGCCAAATTGGCCAGCGAAGGTTCCATTATTTCTCCTTGGGGCAATTTCTTTAAAACCTGTCTTATAATCTTCACGCTTTCTTTTATTTCCCTGAGCCCGATCCTGAATCTGGCATAAGCGTCCCCTTCTTTTTCAACCGGAATATCAAAATCAAGATTACTGTAGAGTTCATAAGGGTCGTCTTTCCTGACATCAGTTTTCATTCCGCTTGCTCTTAGGACGGGACCGGTCGCCCCAAGTTTTAGGGCGTCTTCCAATTTCAAAACTCCAACGCCTTTTGTTCTGGCTTGGAAAGTGGGATTTTCCAGCTCTTCCCATAATCTCATCTCGTCAATTTTTTCCAGCGTCTTTAGTATCTTCTCTTCAACGCCTTCGGGAAGATCTCTTCTTACTCCGCCCGGACAGATATAGCCGGCGGGATAAACCCGGGCGCCGGTGATCGATTCAAAAACATCCAAGATAAAATCCCGATAGCCGAAAGCCAGCTTGAATCCGGTGTCAAACCCAAGAGCCATGGACAAGGCTCCGTACCAGATAAAATGAGATTGTATTCGGGATAATTCCGCCAAGATCACCCTGATATGCTTGGCTCTCTCCGGCGCTTGAATTTTCATCAGCTCCTCCACTGCGTTGGCGTGAACCAAGTTCCAGGCCAAGGGCTCAAACACGCAGATCCTGTCCGAAAGAACGGCATTCTGCATCGGAGTTCTGTATTCCATCAGTTTCTCAAACCCCCTGTGCAAATAACCCGGAATTGATTTGGCCGCTATTATTTTTTCTCCCTCCAGCTTTAATTTAACCGAAAAATTGCCGGAGCCGGGATGGGCCGGGCCAAAGAAGAACTCCTGATAATTTTGATTGTCTTCACTCATAATGTTTTCTCCAATTAAAATCTTTTAAAAAAGGGGGCGGGCCGGAATAATCTTCCAAAAAAAGCTCGGACAGGTCTGGATTTCCGGGAAAGTCTATCCCGAAAAGCTCGTGTATCTCCCGCTCCTGAATCTGCGCGCTGGCTCCCCAGATTGAAACGACCGAATCAATGCCGGGCGATTCTCTGGCTATCATTGTCTTGACGCTTAAAAGCATTTTCTCTTGATAACTCCAAAGGTGATAAACAAGCTCCATCTTTTCCTGCTTCGGCCAATCAAGAGCAGACAAGCCGGAGAGCTCCTCAAAGCCAAGCACATTTAAAAAGCGAAGCAGATCCAATAATCGCTCTTGGTCAATTTTGAGCCACATTCTCCTCTGCTTTTCTCTTTTCGCTTCAACCCCGAATTGAGAATATATTTTTTCTTGTATCTTATTTTCCATTTTTTATTGATTCCACTATTTGATGAACTCCCTGGAATATCGCTTCCGGCCGGGGCGGACAGCCCGGAATATACAGATCAACCGGAAGATAGTCTGATAATTTTTTGATCGTGTTATATGAATC
>JAUVEE010000024.1 GCA_030594935.1 bacterium | reverse complement strand
TTTGCATAGCAAACAAATGCCAAGGATGTTTTAAAGTGGGCGTGTCTTTTTCTTTTTTCTTTAAAATAACGATCTTTGCCTTTTCTTTTTTCGTCAGCAAAGAAAGAGTCGCTTCAAAGTCATACATTCCTTTTTTCACTTGCTTATAGGCTTCAAAAAAGCCAAGTTCCAAAAGATAAACTCCCACTATTTTAATATCCGAAGGCTCTTGTCCTTTTTTAGGCTTTTCAATTATTTCTAAAATCTTATTCCCCTTCATTCTGGCTATGCCAAATAATTCCGGAGTGCCGGTTTTCTGGCCGAATAAAACAAGTGGAGCTTGAGGAATTGTTTTAATGATCTCTTCAATGTCCACTTTCTCGGCGTTTAAAACCAAGAACCGGCCGGTTAAAAGATCTTTAACCTGGCAAAGAGCATTGCCGCTGCCGATCGGTTTTTTCTGGACAACATATCTGATTTTCAAATTTGGAAATTGATACCTTGCCAGCTCTTGTTCAATCTCCTTAGTTGGAGACTGAATAATGATAATGTCCTTTAATCCTGCTCTGACCAAGCTTTTCAGCGTATACCAAATCAAAGGCTTGCCCATTATCTTAATGAGAGCTTTGTGTTTTTGATTTAAGGGCCAAAAGCGAGAAGATTGGCCGGCAGTTAGAATTACAGCTTGCATATCAATTATTACTATACTTTATTGTTCCTCGAACGTAAAGCTTTTGGATTTCAGCTGAAGGCAAAGCTTGATTATAAATACGGACTTCATCAATAGTACCTCTAAAAAATCTTCTATTACTTCCTTCTCGTCCAAAATTAAATGGATAGTGATCTATATTTCCTTCGCCTGATATATCTACAGAACCGGCATTTTCCCCATCTACATACGCTGTCATCAATCCATTTCTGTCACCCGCGAGCACAATATAGTGCCATTGTTCGTTAATTATATTTACGCCTGTATTTATTCTTTTGTCAGTTCCGGCTGGATATTGGCTGCCGTCGCCCACTTGCAGACAAAGAAAGCCTCCGCTCTGCCAGATGCTAAAGCCTACTTCATCTTGACCGCAATCTGATGTTGATGATAATATCTGACCAGTGTTTTCGGCATAAACCCATAAGCTTATGGTAAAATCCTTGTCATTGCTGAATTTAAGGTCGCTGGAGTTCGGTGCTATAACATAATCGTTTATTCCATCAAATACTAAAGCCTTGCCGAATATTCCGTCGTCGATCCAGGTTGGACAGGCTCCATTGCCCGGAGTGCAAGCTCCATTGCCTAAGGTGCCGTCATTATCCAGGCCAGAGTTATCCCTTGTTGTCGTTCCGACTCCATCGTCGAATCTCCATTCCCCCACTAAATCAACCCCTAAACTTACTCTGACTGTATGGGAAAACTCCATGGCTTTTTTCTGATTGGCCTGATCTTCGGCTCCTTGCAGGCCGAGCAAAACAAGACTGGATAATAAGCCTAGAATGGAAATGACCACCAACAGTTCAATTAAGGTGAAAGATTGTTGTAATTTAGGATTCATAATTACTATTGCTCAATCGTTGTAATCAACTTAGCTAAAACAAAGCCTGCTATTTTGTTAGATTATTTAGAACAATGCCGTGTTTAACTGCTCCTTGGGCGTAATGCTGCTGGATTTCAGTAGTAGATAAAATTCGGTTATAAATTTGAACTTCATCAATAATTCCAGGCCAGGTAGGAATAGAAGAGCTGTCACGGCCGATAATTACCGAATCATCATTTAAATTAAAACTGCCTGCGGTATAATTACAATTTGTTTCCAATTCTCCATTTAAATAAATACGCCCATTCCCAACAGCGCCATCATAAGTAAATACGACATATTGCCATTGGCCAAGCGGCATAAGATAATTTCCCCCGCAATTAAGAGAGTCTACCTTCTGTCTTACTCCTCCAATATACACAGAACACGAAACCTCTCTATTCTCTTCCAATAATACCCTGTAATTACTCCCTTTCTTTACCATTCCCCTGTAAGTATTATTGCCGTCTACGTTCGGGTCAGAAGAAAGATAATACCAGCCGCTAACGGTAATTTCTTCGCTAATATCCAAATTCTTATCCTCTCCGCAACTGACATAATCGTCCGCTCCGTCAAACTCCAGCGCTTTATTAAAACCCCCGTTCGCCCAATCCGGACAATTGCCATTGCCTGGAGTGCAAAGTCCATTACCCAAAATGCCATGATTGTCATATCCTGAACTGTCTTTTACGTCTGTTCCTAAACCCTCATCAAACCGCCATTCCCCCACTAGATTAATTCCCAGGGTTACTCTGGTCACATGAGAAGATTCCATAGCCTTGCTAATATCGGCTCTATCCCTGGCTCCGCCCATAGCAAGCAGAACAACGCTAGAGATCAGTCCTAAAATAGAAATAACCACCAACAGTTCAATTAGAGTAAAAGAATTGGTATAAAAATTCGCAGATTTTTGGTTCATAAATTTAATAAAATTTTGGCCAGTTTTGCCGGACTATACTCCATTAATTCTTTTTTAACTAAAAGATTCCTGCCAATGTATTTTTCTTTGTCTAAATCCTTATTAATTTTTACTAAAGTTAAAAACTCAGGATGTTCTTTTTTATATTTCCTAATATTTTGTTTTTCTGGCAGAAAAGAATTATAAATCACAAAATCCAAATCGCAGCCTAAATACTTTTCTATTGTTTTGGCAAAATCCAAAACAGAAAAACCATTGGTTTCCCCCGATTTGGTCATGGCCGGGCAAATAAACACTTTTTTGGCTTTGGTCTGCTGGAAAGTTCCGTTGATGCCCTGCGGCAATAAACAAGGAACAATGCTGGAGTATAAATCTCCCGGACCAATCACTACCAAGTCCGCAGACTTAATGGCTTTTATGGCTGCTGGATTCCCTTTTGCCTTCGGCTTTAAATAAGCCTTTTTAATTTTCAGCTTAGGGTTGTGCTTGGGAACATCAATGTTTGTTTCTCCGCTGATTGTTTTCTTGTTCTCCAAAACCGCGCAGACATTGGCTTTGTCCAGCGTTACCGGCAGAACATCTCCTTTTACTTCTAAAAACTCGCTGACATATTTTAAGGCTTGATTAAAATTTTTCAAGCTGTGCTCTAAGCCGGCAATAAAAACGGTGCCAAAACTATGGCCCTTGTGACCGCCGGAGAAAACTTCCCGGCCAAATCTGAAATTAAACAGCTCTCTTTTCCATAAAGGACCCTGAGAAAGCTCAAGCAAATGCCTCCTGATATCCCCTGCCGGCAGAACAGAAAAATCTTCGCGGAATAGGCCGGTAGAGCCGCCATTGTCAGTCATAGAGCAAACAGTAGCCAATTCAACCCGGTGCTCTTTTAAGCCGCGCAAAACAGTTTTGGGCATTGCGTTGCCTCCTCCCAGGCAAACAATTTTCTTCATATGATTATTTAAATTCTTTTAAAGCTTCTTTTACGTCAGCTTTTGCTCCGGTCAACTTGGAAACCAGCTGTTCGTCCAGAGTAGATTCCTCTGATTTATAGAAAATTCCGATTGGTATTTTGTCGCCGTTGCGATAATCCCATTCTTTTATTCTTTGAGCGGCATTTTCCCGGGAAGACACCTCCTGATTTTCAAATTCATAAACTCGTTCGTTATAAATTTCGTAAGTATTGGACCAGGCAACGCAGGGCTGTAAAACTTCTATCAAGGAAAAACCTTTGTGTTTTACTCCTTCAGCTATCATCTTTTGGAGATGGTTTAGATTAGCGGAATAACTGCGGGCAATAAAAGTGGCTCCGGCAGAAAATAATAAATCCAGAGGATTAAAAGGATTTTCCGTGCTTCCTTCGGGGGTGGATTTTCCTTTATGCCCTTTAGGGCTGACAGCGGTAAACTGCCCTACTGTCAAAGCAAAAGCCCGATTGTCGTGGATAATAACAGTAATGTCAATATTTCTTTTGGCGGCAAAAATAATATGGGCCAGGCCTTCGTTATAGGAGTCTCCATCGCCGGAACAGGCTAAAACTTTCAAAGAAGGATTAGCTATTTTTATGCCCATGGCCACTGGCAAACTTCGGCCGTGAAGCCCGTAAAAAGTATTGATATTAATATAGTCAACGATTTTAGCAAAACAGCCGATTCCGGTAGTTAAAACAAAATTCTCTCTTTTCATCCCCTCTTTTTCCAGAGAAATTACGGCTTTTTTTATTCCTTCCAAAATTCCGAAATTGCCGCAACCCGGACACCAAGTTTTTGCGCAAGGAGTGTCTAAATTTGTTTCCATGTTTTTAAATTAAACTTTTAAGCTTATTTTCTATTTCTTCTGGTGAAAAAGGCCGGCCGTCATATTTTAAAATCTGTTCGTCCACCTTAATTCCTTCGCAGTTAAGAACCTTGGCCAGCTGGCCCATAACATTTGTTTCCGCTGAAATTAAAGTCTTTACTCCCTCCAAAGCTTTAGCCATCTGTTTGCTTGGGAAGGGTTGGAGTATTAGGGGCTGAATAGCTCTGATGTTTAATTTTTCGGCCGCTTCAATCGCCGCGCCCTTGGTTGAACCCCAGAAAACAATCGCCTTGTTAGATTTTTCATTGCCGTAAACTTTTACCGCTTCCAGTTTATCTAATTCTTCGCTTAGAGTATTATATTTCCTCATTCTTTTGTCCTGCATTCTGGTAATTTGGTCTGCCTCCTCTTCAGCAGTAATGCCTGCTTCGTCGTGCTCATAACTTGTCCCTTTGATTACGGCATTCGGCTCTCCGGGGAAAGCCAGCTGAGAAATGCCATTCTTGGTTTCTGAATATCTCTGGTACTCTCCTTTCTTATCCCAAAGCAAGGCTTTTTCCGGCTTTATTTGAGCAACTACGCTTTCGTCAAAACTAAAGGTGCTTTCGCTGATTGCCTTATCTATTAAAACTATGGCTGGCAGCTGGTATTTCCAGGCCAAGTTCAAGGCCATTCCGGTTAAATAAAAAGATTCCTCTGTGTCTCCGGGGGCGACAACCAGTCTGACAAAATCGCCATGCCCGGAGTTTAAGGCAAAAAGAAGGTCTGCTTGCGCAGAATAAGTGGGAACTCCTGTCGCCGGTCCTGTTCTTTGGCTTTCCACCACTACTACCGGCGTCTCTGACTGGGCAGCCAAGCTTAATCCTTCAGTCATCAAGGCAAAACCTCCACCCGATGTCCCTACCATTGTTCTCTTGCCGGCGAAAGCACAGCCAATAGCGGAATTAATAACTGAAATTTCGCTTTCATCTTGTAAAACAATTAAATTAAATTCCTTTTGCTTAGCAGCCAAATAATGCAAAATACTGGTGGCCGGAGTCATGGGATAAGCAATATATGCTTCTAATCCCGCTTGCACCGCTCCCAAGGCCACTGCCTCGTTGCCGGTAAGCAAAGGATGTTCATTGGACGGCAGTTTTTCTATTTCAACCAAGGTTTCTGTCTGCTTATAAGCGGTATGGGCAATCTTTAAATTGAGTTCGGTTCCTCTTTTTAATTCTTCTCTTAAAACTTTTTCCATTGTTTCCCAATCTATCCCTAAGGTTTTTCCCAAAGCTCCCAAGAAAGCGGTGTTTTTCATAATTGGCTTGCCTCCCAGTTCTTTAGTAATGGTTTCTACCGGCAAACCAATGCCTTCGCAGTCTTTAATCTTGTCGCTGTTATAGATAATCACTCCTTTTTTGTTTAACTTGTCCTTGTGTTTGTCAATTGTTTCCTGATTAAGCGCCAATAAAAAATCCACGCCTTGATTGTGAGTTAAGATCTTTTTTTCAGAAGCTCTGATTTGAGAAAAGTTGTGCCCGCCGTTAATCAGGGATTGGTAATCATCATAAATAAAAATATAGTAGCCGTATTCCTGCAGCAGTTTGGCGATTACTAAGCCTGCTCTCCTGGTTCCTTCTCCGGCTGCCCCGCCGATTAAAATTGAATATTCTTTTACCATGATTTATTCCGCTGAATTTTTAAATTTTTCCATTCCTTTTTTAATTATTTCCTGGGCTTTGCCCTTGCTTTCATACCCTTCAACTTTCACGTGCTTATATTTCTCTGTTTCCAGCTTCTTGTAGTCTTTCATAAAAAGCTCTATTTCTTTTTTCAAATGCTCTCCCACATCCGCTATGTCCTGAATTTCCTTAAAGCGAGGATCAACTTTTTCTGTTGGCACGGCAATAATCTTATTATCCCCTCCTGCTTCATCGCTCATCAAGAGCACTCCGACCGGCCTGGCTTTAATAACGCAGCCGGGAAAAGTGGGGTGAGTGGCCAGCAGAACAACATCCACCGAATCACCGTCTTCAGAATCAGTCTGAGGAATAAAACCGTATTCAAAAGGAAAAATAAAGGGAGAGTAAAGAACTCTGTCCAGCTCAAAATATCCCTTCTCTTCGTTATACTCAAACTTGCTGCTGGAGCCTTTGGGAATATCTATTACCACATTGATCTCTTCCGGAGGATTATCCCCCGCTGGGATGTCTTTATAAAAATTCATATTATTATTTTAACATAATGATATATAAATATGTAAATATTGATATATTAAAATGAAAAAACGCTTAATTTATTCCACGGTTACGGATTTAGCAAGGTTTTTGGGATAATCCGGGTTATGTTTCAACAATACAGACATATGATAAGCAAAAAGCTGCAAAGGAATCACGCTTAAAATCGGAGTCAGCATTTCCAATGTTTTGGGAATGTAAATAACATCATCCGCTATCTTTTTAATCTCCTTATTGCCTTCAGTGGCTAAGGCGATAACCGGCCCCTTTCTGGTTTTGATCTCTTCAATATTAGACATTGTTTTTGAATAAACGCTGTCAGAAGGACAAATGGCCACCGTGGGAAAATTCTTATTAATCAAAGCAATCGGCCCGTGTTTTATTTCTCCGGCTCCGTAGCCCTCAGCATGGATATAGGAAAGCTCTTTTAATTTCAAAGCCCCTTCCAAGGCAATAGGATAATTGTATTTTCGACCGATAAAGAAAAAATTATCATATTTCTTGTATTTCTTGGCTAATTTCTTAATCTGGGCGTCAACGTTCAAAGTCTTTTCCACTAGCTTGGGAATCCTTTTTATTTCTTTGGCAATCCTTTGCCCCATGACCAGAGATAACTCCCTTTGCCGCCCCAAGAACAATGTTAACAAGGCAAGCACTGTCAGCTGGGAAGTAAAAGCCTTGGTCGAGGCCACTCCGATTTCAACGCCGCAATGGTTATAAATCCCGGCGTCTGTTTCCCTGACAATGCTGCTGCCGACAGCATTGACAATGCCCAGGGTTAAAGCGTCTTTTTCTTTAGCTTCTTGAATGGCGGCCAAGGTGTCCGCCGTTTCCCCTGATTGTGATATGGCCAAAACCGCCGTGTCTCTGTTTATGATCGGTTTCCTGTATCTGAATTCAGAAGCATAATCCACTTCGGTGGGAATGCCGGCATATTCTTCCAGCATATATTCCCCCACTAATCCGGCCAGATAGGCAGTGCCGCAGGCAATAATATTCAAGCGTTTCAGCTCTTTTAATTTTCCTTTCACCGGCTCCAGTCCTCCCAGCTTTGCCAAACCCTCCTCTTCAATTAATCTGCCCCTTAAAGGACTGGCAATCGCTTCCCCCTGTTCCATCATCTCTTTGAGCATGAAATGAGGATAATCCCCTTTATCAACTTCCGCTTCGCCTGCTTCTAGAGTTTCCGGCTCTCTTTCTTTCATGATAAAAAAACTGTCCGGAGTAATAGTGGCAATTTCATTGTCTTCCAAATTTATCACCTTTCTGGTAAAAGGCAAAATAGCATTAGGGTCGGAAGCTATGATATATTCTCCATCGTTCGTCCCCACTAATAAAGGACTGGAAAGCCGGGCGATAACTATTTTCTGCGGGTCATCCCGGGCAATTACCGCTATGCCGTAAGTTCCCTGCACTTTTTTCAAAGCTTTGCGCACCGCTTCTTCCAGGTTTCCCTTAAAATATTTTTCAATCAAATGAGCTAAAACTTCTGTGTCTGTTTGAGAAGCAAACTTGCATCCTTCTTTTTCCAGCTCTTTTTTTAATTCTTGATAATTTTCAACAATGCCGTTATGAACAACAAAAATGTTTTTCTTGTTTCCCCAATGAGGATGGGCGTTCTTTTCTGTTATCTCCCCATGAGTTCCCCAACGGGTATGGGCAATGCCAACCTGCCCTTTTCCCTTTAACCCCAATAGCGAACTGTCAAAATCAGAAATCTTGCCCACTTTTTTAAAAGTGAAAACGCCTTCTCCGTTGGCAATAGAAAAACCAAAGGAGTCATAGCCTCTGTATTCCATTCTTCTTAACCCGTTAACTAAAACAGGGATTGCGTTTTTTTTGCCGATATAGCCGATTATGCCGCACATGAATGTTTATACTACTATATTTATTAATTTTCCGGGAACAAATATTATTTTCCTTATTTCTTTTCCCTCTAGCCATCTTTGCATTTTTTCCTGGGTTCTGGCAAGGTCTTCAGCCTCTTCTTTGGTAATATCCGCCTTAACAATCACTTTGTCCCTAACTTTTCCGTTAATCTGAACAACCAGCTGAATTGTTTCCTCCATAATTTTTTTGGCGTCATAACCGGGCCATTTTTGGGAATGAATTGAATTTTTCAGCTTCATCTCCTTGGGTTGATTAACCTCCTGCCACAATTCTTCGGTCAAATGCGGGGCAAAAGGAGAAAGCAGCTGCAGCAGCGTTTTGTAATCCCTTTTTGCTATCTGCTTTTGTTTCTCCATTTCATTGCTTAAAATCATTAACTGGGAAATAGCGGTGTTAAATTTGAAGTTTTCCAAATCTTCTGTCACCTTCTTTGTTGTCTGATGGACGATTTTATCAAGATTAGTATCGGATAAATTCTGAACTTTGGATTTTAGTCTCTCTACCTTGTCTAAAAACCTTCTCACGCCGATCATTCCCTTGGTGTCCCAGGCAATAGCGTCCGGAAAAGGACCCATAAACATTTCGTAGGTCCGCAAAGTATCAGCCCCGAAGTCCCTGACAATATCGTCGGGATTAATAACATTTCCTTTTGATTTGGACATTTTCACTCCGCCGGCAGCCAAAATCAACCCCTGATGCCGCAGTTTTTGAAAAGGCTCATTAACATTAATCAGGCCGAGTTTATGCAGAAATTTGCAGAAAAAGCGGGAGTATAAAAGGTGCATTACCGCATGCTCCGCTCCGCCGACATACAAATCCACTGGCAGCCATTTTTTCAAGCTG
>JAUVEE010000062.1 GCA_030594935.1 bacterium | reverse complement strand
TATCCACAAAAAACATTATTTTCTACCCGTGGTTAAATTTTAAAAAGTATAATATTTGAGCTCAACCGCCGCCGTAAAGCCGTCGGCTGGGATGAATGGTTATGTGGCATATGCACGCATATGCCTTACGTTGATTCTGTTTAAGGATTATAAACTGCTTCAGCTTTTTCGATTAGCCTCAGAGAAGTAGTAAGAGTTGATAAATCGGGATTGATCTTACCGTCTTCTCCAGCCACATGTCCATGCCCTATAATTTTAGCTTCACTCTTCGAGATTTGATTTCCTACCTGAATACTTCCTCGCCAGACGACAGAAGGTTGGCCACGGTACCAGCTGTATTTGTGATGTTCGTTTTTGTCAAAACTCTTATTGACTTCGATGTAATAAAAATATTTACCCGGTTTAAGAGCTTTCTTTGGTTTCCATTCCCAAACGAATTCTCCTGCTTTGGGTGTTGCCGATGATATAGCATCCGGCAAGGGTTTGTTTTTAGGTGGATAGAAATTTAAGTTACCATAGTCAACACCACGGCTATAAGCCCATACGGGCAGAGCGCTTAAACGGGCTCCTCCCCATTTGTCATCCAATCCGCCACGGCGATTTCCAAGCCCTTTTTTAGCGACCTTCCGAGTTATATAGACAGTATCCACAAAGACTCCTTGTTCATCGGTCAACCAAATAGCAATCTGGCATTTCTTCTCGAATAAAAGAAGTCGGAATGAGAATATCTGATGTCCTTCTTTCACTTCTGCTACGACCTGGCTTCCCCAAAAAATCATTATGATAACCAGGGGTAAAAGCCATTGAGCGTTTCTTCCTCTAAAAAATGATCTTAGCATAGTACAGCTCCTTATTGTTGAATATTAAAAAGCCATATAACACCAGTCCCGCATTGTCTATTTGCAATATCGAATCGAAGTGTTATATATATTTCCTGTTCCATATTAGTTGGAGAAGAGGATTCATGATATTTTAATGTTGATCAACAAAACAACAAAAAAAAGGATAATAATGACCGCTAAAAAAATGGAGGACAAAACATATTCTATTGCCCCGGGAATCCACATGGGAATTTTAACTCCCGACCTTCTTGAAACAATAGCAAAAGTTTCCCGAAAGCACAATATCCCAATTGTTAAAATCACTTCGGCTCAGCGACTTGCATTTATTGGAATGAAAGATGAAATCAAAAAAGAGGTGTGGCAGGAGCTGGGCTTCAGATTAGAGCCTTCCACAAAGCTTGGAGTGCATTATGTTCAGGCATGTCCGGGAAAACCATGGTGCAAGTTTGGATTGCTTGACTCCATGCCTCTGGGTAAAAAAACAGAGGATGCGTTTCTCGGGAAGCCTATGCCCGCTAAAACCAAAATAGGCATATCCGGTTGTCCGCATAACTGCTGTGAAAGCTATTTAAGAGATGTCGGAGTTTTCGGTAAAAAGTCTGGATGGTCGTTTGTTTTCGGAGGAAACGGCGGCAGGAAGCCACGAATCGGGGATCTGATTGCAACAAAATTAACAGATAACGAGGTTATGGATCTGACAAAAAGATGTCTTGACTACTATGCATCAAATGCCAGAAAAAAGGAAAGAACGGCACGTTTTATTGATCGTATCGGCATTGATGAGTTTAAAAAGAAGGTTATGTGTATAAATCAATATTGAAAAAGTTGAAACCGTTCACGGGTTCAAAATTCAAGGTTCAGAGGTTGTAGATTCACCACAAATATGAAGAATATTGAGTTTCAGAACGTATATTCTGGGTTTAACGAAAGAAAGATAACCTTGAACCGTGAACTTTGAAACTGTGAACGCATACAAATAATTTAGATTTGAGGATAGCATGAGAAATATATTTTGTTTCATAGGTATAGCAGGAATTGTCCTGCTTCTTGCCGGGTATTATTTTGTCGATAATGGTAGGTATTTATATTTTCTTGGAATAGCGTTGATGGTAGGAGGATTTATTGGAATCAATAAAACATAATAATTAATGACGAACTCGCAAAAAGAAGCCTTTTCCACCCCAATTTATTTTTACGCGAACCCTGAGGTCAAACGTGAATGGTTTTGACCCTCCCAACAAGCCCGTTTTCCAAGCTAACCTTGATCCCGTGAGGATGTGTGGCGGATTTTGTCAGAATATCCCGGACGATGCCTTCGGTAAGCTTCCCGGTTCTCTGGTCCTGCTTTAATACAATGGAAACTTTCAGGCCGGCTAGAATATTGGTTCTTTTTGTTCCATCAGTCATTTGGAAATTCCTTTGTTTATTTTATGAGCTTGGTAGGGTTTTCCTGCAAGCCAGATTGTGTGCCTGCCGCCTTTTCCGGGTTCGTGGGCTGGCACGGTTACGGTTTCCGTCTGGAATCCGCATTGCTTCAGGCGACGGGTGAATGCCTTGTCTGCTCCGGAAGACCAGACGGCCAGAATCCCTTCAGGGCGGAGAGCGGAAAAAGACGTTTTTAGACCGGATTTGCTGTAGAGGTGGTCATTGGTTTTCCGGGTAAGCCAGTTAGGACCGTTGTCTACATCAAGAAGTATTGCATCCCAGGCGGATTTATTTTTCCTGATGGTTTCCACCACATCTTCTTCTTCGACGGATATCCGAGGATCATCCAGCGGCATTCCAGCAAGGTGCCCTAGTTGTTCCCGGTTCCATCTGACTACAGCCGGGATCAGTTCGGATACAGTGATGAGTGTATCCGGCTCCGATTGTTCAAGTGCTGCCGCCAGGGTGTAACCCATGCCGAGGCCTCCAATGAGAATTCTAAGGCCGGGTTTTCGTTTAATGCGGCTGCATGTGAGCTCAGCCAACGCATCTTCGGAACCGTGGCGGCGGCTGTTCATCAGCTCTGTTCCTGCGGTTCGGATCGA
>JAUVEE010000014.1 GCA_030594935.1 bacterium | reverse complement strand
AATAGAAAGTGTAGCTTTTTTCGTTTTCCGGATCTCTTCTATCGTCTATTTTTATTCTTATCCCTTTGGTCAGATAGGCTTGCTGGCGGAAATGATTGACAATTTTTTTGTAATTGAATTCTATTTCTGGAAAAATTTCCGGGTCTGGTTCAAAAGTGACCGTTGTTCCGGTTCCCCGGCATTTTTCTCCTTTTTTGACATTCGCCGTCGGCTTTCCTCTTTTATACTCTTGAGTGTATTTAAAACCGTCTCGGCAGATTTCCGCCTTAAGCAAAGTAGATAAAGCGCAGACCACGGAAACTCCCACTCCGTGAAGTCCGCCGGAAACCTGATAAGCCTTGCTGCCGAATTTTGCGCCGGCGTGCAGGGTTGTCATTACCGTTTCCAGAGCGGATTTCTTGGTCTGGGGATGCTTGTCCACCGGAATACCCCGTCCATCATCCGTTACTCTTACTTTATTGTCGGGAAGAAGGGTTATCTCCATCTTGCTGCCGTATCCGGCCATAAATTCGTCCAAACAGTTGTCGGCGCATTCCCAAATTAAATGATGCAGCCCATCCGGTCCGGTTGAGCCAATATACATTCCCGGCCTTTTTCTGACCGGTTCCAAACCTTCAAGAACGTGAATATCCTTAGCGCCGTAAGATTCTTTTTTTTCTTTTGCCATAATTTTGTTTGTTATTTTCGTACTTCCCACTCCGGGGTTTTTTCTAATGTCGTTATAATATTATTTTGAATTTTGTCCACTTCTTTGGCTGTTAATGTCCGGTCATCAGCCTGATAGATAATATGAAAAGCCAGGTTCTTTTTTGTTTCTGATATTCCTTCGTAAATATCAAAAACATCCACGTCGCGAACCAGTTTTCCTCCGCCAATGTTTATTTTATTTAAAACATCAATAATTTTGATTGTTTTGGGGACTAAAACAGCGATGTCCCTTATCGTGGCCGGGAAGCGGGAGATCGGCCGGTAATCGCATTCTTCCAAAGCTATTTCTTTCAATAAATGGAAATCAAAATTAACAACAGCCGCTTTGGCCTTTATTTTTAAAACAGACAAAAACTGAGGAGATATTTCCCCTAAAAAGCCTATTTTTTTATCTCCTATTTTGATTTCAGCGCATTTTTTGCTGTGCCAGATGTCTTTTGAACTTGGCTGGTATTCATTATACCAGACATCGGCGATTCCCAGCCTGTTCAATAATAAATCAGCTATTCCTTTTAATTGATGAAATTGTTCAGTCTTGCTTCTTTTTTGAGCAATAACAGTTGTGAGCATTTTCTTTTCTCTGACAGAGCCGGCAGTCCGGGAAAAGATTTTTCCCAGTTCAAATATTTTGATCTCATCGAAATAATCCAGATTTTTTTCCACATTTTTCAATAAGTTGGGAATTAGGCCGGGCCTTAGATATTTTTGTTCAACACTGGCCGGATTCTTTATTTCCGGCAGCCTGGCCTGCTCAAAGCTGAAAGCCTTAACCTGTTCAGCGGAAATAAAAGAATAATTATATGATTCGCAAAAGCCGATTCCTTTTAAGATATCCTTGATATTGTTTTCCCAAAAAAGCTCTTCGTTTCTGTGCGGAGGTATTAAAGCAGTGGTGGGAAAAACAGCTTTAATGTTTTCATAGCCGTAAAGCCGGCCCACTTCTTCTATCAAGTCTTCGGCAATGTTTATATCCAAACGGAAAGTAGGGATTTCCACCATTAATTCCTTGTTCTGATTTTGAGTAATTATTTTAAATTCCAAAGATTTTAGAATTGCGATTATTTCTTTTACCGTAATGTCAATTCCCAGCAGTTTCTGGACATAGTTTAAATCCAGTTTAATTTTTTTCGGCAGAATTTTTTGCGGATAAATATCAGCTGTGTTTTTGACTGCCTTGCCCTTGGCCGTCTCCTGGATCAGTCCGGCCAATCTTTGCAAAGCAAAACCGGCCAAGTTCGGGTCCAGGCCGTGCTCAAAACGCAATGAAGCGTCAGTTTTCAGCTTCAGCCGGCGGGAAGCCGTTCTAATGGCTTGATAATCAAAATTAGCCGCTTCCAAGATTATATTCCTGGTTGTTTCGCTGATTTCCGCTCTTTTTCCTCCTTTGATTCCGGCGATGGCCAAAGGATATTTTCCATCAGCGATAATTAAAATGTTTTCGTTCAAATCGTATTTTTCATTATCCAAAGAAACGATTTTTTCCCCTTTGGCTGCCCGGCGGACAACAATTGATTGTATTTTGTCAAAATCAAAAGCATGCAAAGGCTGGCCCGTTTCCAGCATTACGTAATTGGCCGCGTCCACGATATTATTGATCGGTTTTAAGCCGCAAGTTTCCAGTATCTGCTGGAGCCACTTGGGGGAAGAACCGACTTTGATCTTATTGATAATTTGGGCCGTGTAGCGGGGGCAAGCTTCCTTGTCTTTCACTTCCAAAGAAAGAAGATCGTTGATTTTCATCTTCTTGTCTTCTATCAGATCATATTTCTTGATTATCAGTTTAAGTCCGGTGATGGCGGCGCATTCCCGCGCCATTCCCAAATGGGAAAAGCAGTCAGCGGCTCTATTGGAAAGAACATCAATATCCATCATCCAATCGTTGTCTGTTTTGGCTATTTTTTCCACCTCAAAACTGTGCGCTATCAAAAGCTCCGCCAGCTTGTCCGGCTTGGGCAGTTTTTTCTTGAAAAAAGATTGCAGAAGGTTATAGGAAAAGATCATAGATTAGAACTGTTTTAAAAATCTTAAATCTCCGCTGTTAAACAAGCGAATGTCATTAATTTTGTATTTCATCATCACCAGCCTGTCCATTCCCATGCCAAAAGCGAATCCCTGCCAATGTTTTGGATTTAAGCCGGCCGCTTTTAATACATTAGGATGAACCATTCCCGCTCCCATCATTTCTATCCAGCCAGTTTTTTGGCAGGTGCTGCAGCCTTTGCCTCCGCAGACCAGACAGCTCATGTCTATTTCAAAGCCTGGTTCAACAAAAGGAAAGAAACCGGGACGAAGCCGGACTTTGATCGGTTTGGCAAAGAATTGGCGGAAAAATTCCTGGATCACGGCTTTGAAATTGGCCGCCGAAACTTCCTTGTCAATCATTAATCCCTCTATTTGGAAAAATTGAACGTCATGGGATGCGTCAGTGGCATCGCGCCGAAAAGTCTTGCCCGGAACAATGATCCGCAGAGGAGGCTGGTGCTTTTCCATGTAGCGGATTTGCACCGGAGAGGTATGGGTGCGCAACAGCAGATCATCGTCCTTGAGCCATAAAGTGTCCCAAGCATCTCTGGCCGGATGGTTTTTGGGAATATTCAGAGCATCAAAATTATACCATTCATTTTCAACTTCCGGGCCTTCAATCGTGGCAAAGCCCATATTGTTGAAGATCTCTTCAATTTTTCTTTTCAGGATAGTCAAAGGATGCAAATGTCCTAAATTCGGCTTCGGCGCCGGAGTGCTGATATCAATCCATTCCTTTTTTTCTTCCTCCTTTTTGTCGGTTTCCTCCAGCCCGGACACTTTTTTATCAATTTCCGCTTTTAAGAATTCTCTGATTTCGTTTGTTTCCTTGCCCACTTCCGCCCTGCTTGTTTTGGGCAAGTCTTTTAAGGAATGCAAAATCTGGGTAAGTTCTCCTTTTTTACCCAGATATTCCTTGGATATTCTTTCCAATTCCCTTAAAGTATTTGCTTGTTTTACTTCTTCTTGAGCTTTGTTTTTCAGCTCTTTAAGGTCTTTTAGCATATTATAAATGAAATAAAAACTATTGTTTTTCCATCCTTATTATACCAGTTTTTATCTCCGAAGACAAGTTCTCAGATGATCTTTCAGCTAATGCTTCCAGGAATTTTTGGCCGTCTTCTTTTTTCATTAAAGCGGGCTGGGCCAAATGGCTCTGCAAGGGGTATATCTTATAAACCAATTCGTCGGGATAGATTTCCAAGCCGATGGCCAAGCCTTGCTGGGTGCTGGTGTAAAAATACTGGTCAAAGATAAAGTTGCCCAAAGAATAAAAGATAAGCTTATTATTATACTCTTCTACTTCCTGGACAACGTGAGGATGTCCGCCGATTATTAAATCAGCTTTCGCATCAATTATTTTATGGGCCAGCTCCTGCTGCAAAGAGGCACTGCTCTTTAGCTTATATTCCGCTCCCCAATGCAGGCTGACTACTAAGAATTTGTCCGGGTTTTCTTTCCGGACTGATTCTATGGTGCTGATAACTTCTTCATCTTCACAGCCCTGAAGCGTGCGGTCAAAAGCCAGGAAAACCAGATCATCTTTTTCCAGAATAAAATCCTGGGTGCAGGCCAGAGGATCGCCGGCAAATTCTATCTTGTTTTCCTTTAATAATTCCCTGGTTTCCTTTAATCCTTCTTTTCCCATATTCAGAGTATGGTTATTCGCCAGGGAAAGAACGCTGAAATTGGCTGAAATCAGAGCCTCGATGGTCTCTTCTTTAAAACAGAACATTAGGCTTTCGTCGGAAAAGGCTTTTGTTTTTTTTACTATCGGCCCCTCCAGGTTGCCGAAAACAAGGTCAAAATTATTTAAAAAAGGACTTATTTCTTTGAAAGGATAAAAAACATCATTTTTTTTAATCAGGTATTCCACCCCCCTGTCCAGCATTATATCGCCCACGAAAACAATTGTTTTTGGGTTGATCTTCTTTACCGAAGCTATTAAAGAAGATTGGACCGGGTTGTGAACGGTGATTCTTTTGTCCCGGGAAACGACAAAATACCAGACAAGGGCTGTTGTTATTATCAATAAACCGATTATGAGAACATTATTTTTGTTCATTGATTGGAATTGCCGGAGCTAATAAGTATTCCTCCCCCAGCCAGCGATAGATTTTCTGCGTGTCGCTTTTGCAGTTTTCCGAATTTAAAATGATAATTGCTATATTCCTTTCCTCTTGATCTTCGTTTAAAAATCGAAAGATGAACAAACCATTGTTTTTTATCACCGGCAGATAACCGGTTTTGCCGCCGACAAAATTAGGGTCGGAAGCAAAGATGTTCTTGTTCCATAGATCTTCATCTTCAAACCGGTTGGCGCCAAAACTGGGAACAGGCTCCCCTTTGCTGATTGCTAAAATAGGGGGGCGATTATTATAGATGTATCTGGCTAATTGAAAAAGGTCCTGGCTCGTTGAAATGTTGTCTCTGTCAAAACCGGTGGGATCGGTGAAATTAGTGTTTTCCATTAGAATTGATTTTGTTTTTTCATTCATCAGCCTGATAGTGTTTCCTCTGCCCAAATAGCCGGCTAAAATTTCTCCGGCATCATTACTGGACTCAATTAAAAAAGGATAAAATATCTCCACTATTCCGTATCTTTGTCCGGCCGCCAGTTTTTCGGTGGAGCCGTAAGCTTCCAGCATTGTTTTATAAACATAAATGGACTTGTCCAAGCTTATTTTCTCCGCCACTACCACGGCTGTCATCAATTTGGTCAGAGAAGCGATTGAATATTCTTCGGTGGGATTTTTAGCGCCAAAAACAAAGCCTGAATCTAAATCAGCCGCCAGCCAGCTCTGGGACGAAACTTCTGGCAGCTCTTCTGCGGGCTGATATTCGTATTTGCTGTTTTCTTTGTCTATCACCAAGACAGCCGTCCCCTTGTCAACCAATTCATATATTTCCTTGGCGTCTTGGTCCAAGAGCCTGATACAGCCTCCTGACACCGAGGAAATAAGCTTGGCGCCGCCGGGATAGTAGGATTGGCCGTGGAGATAGTATTTGCCGTAAAAATGAAGAGTGTAGGGCATATAGACTTCGGAAACGCCGGACCAAGCCGTCCTGTATTTCGCTCTTACCTCATATAATCCGGCGGCGGTTCCTCCCCAGCTGTCAACATCCCCCTTTTTGTATATCTCAACTTGCTTGCTGACCCTTCCTTCTTGATATACCCTTACTTCCATTTGATCCAGGTTTATTTCCAGAAAATCTTTTTTAGCCAGAATAAGATCTTTTCTTAAGTCAGGAATGGTTTTCAGATAAACAGGCTGGGGAGCAGACTCTTCAATTTCAGGAACCCAGGAGCTGGCGTAAAGGTCAGGGATAGTTTCAATTCTAACCGTTCTGGGAATAAAAAAAGAAGCCAAATAAAAACAGGCTAAAACAAAAAAAAGAGAAAAAGTAAAAATAAAACTGAATTTTTTCATGCTTATTCAATATTTTAACATAATTTTTATAGAAGGACAAAATAGCAAAAACTAGCGTCCAAAGAAACGCTAGTTTTTATTCTGCGCAGCGAATGGGATTTGAACCCACGATCTCCTCCGTGACAGGGAGGCGCTTTGAGCCAGCTAAGCTACCGCTGCATGAATGCCAGTGGCAGGATTTGAACCTGCAACCTCTTGCTTATGATGCAATTGCTCTAACCATTGAGCTACACTGACTAGATTGTTATATCAAAATTTTATTCTGATTTTTCAGCAATTGAATCGAGTAAACCACTTATCTTATGTTGTAAATTTCCGCCTCTCCTAACAGTAATGACAAAGGTTCCGTAATGGTCGTTAAAATTTTTATAAATCTTTTTATTTTTACTCTTGATTAAGGTGGTTTTAGTAAATTGTTCTTTTGGTATTTTTGTAATTTTTGACCAATACTCTTCTACACAAAAAATTCTTTTTTGATGAATCTCATTTATGAGGACTTGGACTGTTAATTGTTCTATCGGTATTTTCCATATATCTTTAAACCACTTTATCGTAAACTTTATTATTTTTGGATCAGAGTTGGTGATTCTTGTTTTTCTCTGTTTAGTTCCTTCTCCCCAATATAATCCAGCTCCTATTAATAATAAGTCTCGTTTTGATATTGATTTTATAATTTCTGAACCCTCTTTTTTTAATTGTTTAACTTCTGCCAGTCTTCTCTCTAATTGTATTCTTGCTCCCTTTAATGCGCCCCTATATCTCTTATTTTCTGTTTTCTTTTCTAGGTCGGTAATCTGTTTTTGAGTCAATTTTATATGACGACACCAATCACTTGTGCTGCTTTTAGAAACCTTTAATTTTTTAGCTATATCCTTAATGCTCTCCCCTTCTCGCCGCAAATTTATCGCTTGAATTTTTTCTTTAGATTTTGCCATTAAAAATTAACTTGTTGCGCCGCCCCGAATTGCACGAGGGCCTTGGGCTTATGAGACCCACGAGGTACTACTCCTCCACGGCGCTGTGATTATTCTAATCTAAAAATAAAATAAAAGCAACCTTTTAGGTTACAGTGAAGAAATTTAAGTTAGCCTGCAATATCAATTAAAAGCGTGCAAACATTCAAAAGTTTCCTTATAAACAGTTAGCATTTTTTTGGCTTCTCCCAAGTCTAACTGGTAGTTGCGGTCAGCTTTGATATCTTCGCATATTCTATGGGATTCCAGAACGCGCAATAAAGGAGGAAAGCTTTTTTCAGTCAATTGATTCAATCTTTCCGCCAAATCCTTTCCCTTGTATCCGGACTTCATTAAAATAAGGTCCAAATTTTCATCCAGCTCCACCAAGGCCGGCTTATACTCCTTCTGATTATTGCTGGCGACTTTTTCTACTGTTTCGTTCCATATTTTGGTCATTTTCTTGACTCCGTAGGGCCGCATGGTCAAGAACTCAACCAGATCAAAAAGAAAATAGAATTTAAGCCAGCTGGCTTTAAAGAGAGCCCAGATAATAAAGCCCATGAATAAGCAGAAAAGAATAAAGAAAAAAACTCTCAAAGGAAACAGGCTTTCCTGTAATTGCGCTGAATTTATAGTTTCAAAGACAGTGTTGATTTCCATAAATTACTTTTTTAAATCTTCTAACATTTGGCCGACGCTGAATATTTTGTTTTCCGCAAATTCCGGGCCGATAATCTGCAGTCCCACCGGAAGATCATGCGCTTCTCCGCAAGGAAGTGACATTGCCGGCAAACCGGCCAGATTAACCGAGATGGTGTAAATATCAGCTAAATACATTGACATGGGGTCTGCTGTTTTGTCGCCGATCTTAAAGGCGACCGTGGGAGAAACCGGAGCAAGAATAACATCAACTTTTGCAAAAGCTTGGGCAAAATCCTGCTTAATGATGTTTCTCAGTTTTTGCGCTTTGATGTAATAAGCGTCATAATAGCCGGCTGACAGAGCATATGTTCCCAGCATGATCCTTCTTCTGACTTCTTCGCCCATCCCCTGTTCCCTGCTTTGCAAATAAACGTCCAGCAGGTTCTGGCTGTCTTTCATTTTGGAAAATCCGTATTTTATGCCGTCATACCTGGCCAGATTGGAGCTGGCTTCCGAAGTGGCGATAATATAGTAAACCGGCAAAGCGTAAGTCGTGCCGGCCAGGCTTATTTCTTCAATGATCGCCCCTCCTTTTTCGTATTTCTTGATTGTTTCCCTGATTACTTTTTCCACTTCCGGATCCATTCCTTTGACAAAATACTCTTTGGGAACCCCGATTTTCAATCCCTTGATATCCATCTTTTCCTCTTTGTCTTTTACTTCCACCGAAGTTGAATCCAAGGGATCTTTTCCTTTAATAGCGTCATAAACTATTTTGGCGTCAGCCACTGTTTTGGTCAAGGGCCCGATCTGGTCCAAAGAAGAAGCATAGGCCATCAAGCCATAGCGGGAAACTTTTCCGTAAGTGGGCTTTAACCCTACTGTGCCGCAGAATGAAGCCGGCAAGCGGATTGAACCGCCCGTGTCCGAACCCAAGGCATAGGCGCACATATCACTTGCCACAGCGGCCGCCGAACCTCCGGATGAGCCTCCGGGAACTCTTTCCGGGTCGCAAGGATTGCGGGTAACGCCAAAGGCTGAATTCTCGGTTGAAGAACCCATGGCGAATTCGTCCATATTGGTTTTGCCTAAAATCACCGCTCCCTGGTCTTCCAATTTTTTAATGACAGTGGCGCTGAAGGAAGCAGTGTAATCAGCCAGTATCTTGGAAGCGGCGGTGCATTTTTCCCCTTCGATCATAATAATGTCTTTTATCGCCGCCGGGATGCCGGCCAGCAAAGGAATTTCTTTTTTCTCAGCGATCAAAGCATCCACCTTTTTGGCTTGGGCCAGGGCAGACTCTTTGTGCACGCTTAAATAAGCGAAAATCTCTTTGTTTTTTTTCTCGATCTGTTTGAGAAATTCTTTGGTTATTTCCCGGCTGGAAAACTCTTTCTTGACCAGACCCTGATGAAGCTGGTTAATGTTGAGCTGGGATAATTTCATACTTCAATCACTGTTTTAACTTTAATAAATCCTTTTTTTTCGGCTGGGAACGCTGCTACTAATTTATCTCTGTTGGCTGTTTTTTTGACTTGGTCTTCCCTCATGGTGTTTTCGATCAAATCTGAATAATTAGAAGTGGCGCTGTCTTTGGCGTCAACTTTTTTGAGCATTTCCATATAATCCAAAATAGAGGAAAGCTCTTTTTCCATTTTATTTATTTCTTTTTCGTTTAAGCCTAGTCTGGCTAACACGGCTATATGTTGGACTTCTTCTTTATTTATCATATTTTTATTTTGGAGGCTCCAGCTCTCCTATTTCTACTAATACGTCGTGAAGCTCGTCTAAATTTTCCAAGACCATTCCCGCTCCCCGGGCCACTGCGGTCAAAGGATCGTCAATAATTTTGCAGGGAATTTTAGTTTCTTTGGAAATCAAGGAGTCCAAGCCCCTTAATAACGCTCCCCCTCCGGCCAGATATATTCCTTTGGACATAATATCGGCCAATAGCTCGGGCGGAGTTTCCTCCACGGTAACCTTGACCGCGTTAACGATCTGTTTGATTGACTTTTCCATGGCTCGGCGGATATCCGCATCGGAAACTGAAATTTCTTCCGGCAGGCCGGTGACCAGATTCCTGCCCCGCATGGCCATTTCCTTTTTCTGTTTGACCGGATAAGCGGAGCCGATCCCGATTTTTATATCCTCAGCGGTTCTTTCCCCTATCAACAACTTGTATTCTTCCTGGGCGAAATAGATAATGTCTTCGGAAAGCTTGTCTCCGGCTATTCTTAAGCTTTTTGCCAAGACCAATCCGCCTAAAGAGATTACGGCCACTTCCGTGGTTCCGCCGCCAATATCAATAATAAAGTTGCCCCCGGCTTCTTGAACCGGCAGTCTGGCTCCAATCGCGGCCGCCATGGGCTGTTCGATCAAGAAAACTTCCCGGGCGCCGCCTGATTTGGCCGCGTCCTGAACCGCTTTCTTTTCCACTTCGGTTACGCCGCAAGGAATGCCGATGATCACTCGGGGAGCCGGCCCGAAAAAGAATTTCTTTGTCTGGGCTTTCTCAATAAAATACCTCAGCATCTGTTCGGTTACTTCAAAATCGGAAATTACTCCTTTTACCAAGGGCCGGGTAGCCACAATATGAGCAGGAGTTTTGCCAACCATCTTTTTCGCTTCATCGCCAATGGCCAGAACCTGGCCCGTTTTTTTATTAATAGCCACCACCGAAGGTTCGGAAATAACAATTCCTTCCCCGCGAAGATAAACCAAAGAATTGGCCGTTCCCAAATCGATGGCAATGTCCTGCGATAAATAGGAAAAAAGTTTATTGAACATGTTTTAGTTGGAATACTTAAAAATTAGTGCTTGAATATCTTTATAGGTTATCAGAATCATAAGAATGATAAGCAAAATGAAAAATCCGTTGTTGATGCTTTGTTCTATTTTTCGGTTGATGGGGCTGCCTTTTATTTTCTCAATGCCGAGAAAAAAGATTCTTCCTCCGTCTAAGGCCGGAACCGGCAGTAAATTCAAAATAGCCAGGTGGATTGAAATTATGGCGACAAACTGCAGATAGTAAGAAATTCCCACTTTCGCGACGTCTCCCATTAGATCAAAAAGACCAACAATTCCCATAAGTTGAACTCCGCTGGGAGCACCGACTATCGCTTTTGTTATTGCCGAAGCAAAACCCTCAAGAATAGCCAGAGTCAGTCTGTAGGTGGCTTGAGCTCCTTTCCAAGGGGCTTCCCACCAGGAAGATTTTACTAAGGCTACCCGGGAAAACTCTATTCCAATAGCTCCTTCTTCTGGCGCATTGATCCTGGGAACCAAAGCGATATTTATTATTTCTTGTCCTCTCTGAATAGTTAAAGTTATTTCTTTCCCCTTGTTTTCTCCGATCAGCTCCTGCACTTCTACAACCTTACTGATGGAAAATTCTTTTTCCTCAAACGAAATTTTTTTAATATCATCGCCTAATTTAATTCCAGCTTTTGCGGCCGGGGACTCTTTAACTACTCCGATGATCTTTATTACTGGATCATTGAAGTCTCCTTGCGCGTCATCGCTTATTGCCGTGGGTAATCCCGTTGAAACTATTATAACGGAAAAAAGAATCCAGGCAATGATCCAAAACATGGCCACGCCGGCGAAAAGGACCAAAGCTCTCTGCCAAATGGGTTTTTGGCTAAAACTGTTGGGGTCGTCTTCCTCCCCTCCTTCCATGCTGGGAATGCTGACAAAGGCGCCGAAAGGCAAGAGATTCAGAGAGTATAAGGTGTCGCCGAATTTCTTGCCGAAAAGTCGGGGCGGATAACCGAAACCGAACTCTTTGACCTTGATGCCGAACTTCTTGGCTGTGATAAAATGTCCGAATTCATGGAGTCCCAATAAAGCGACAATGGAAACGAAAATAAGTAGGAAAGTGGCAATATCCATATTATTCCAGAATTTCTTCCTCTTTTTTCTTTAACATCTCTTCAATTTTTTTATTGTATTCGTCAACCATTTCCTGTAATTTATCTTTGGTCCGGAATTTATCATCTTCCCTGATTTCGCCTGTTTGGAATTCGGTTTGCGCTTCTTTCCAGCCGTCTTCCCTCCAGCGCTTGATAGTGGTGCGCGCTTCTTCTTTTTTTTCCGCTAAAACTCGAAGCAAGCTTTTTCGGTATTCCTCGGTCAAAGGAGGAAATTTTATCCTGATAACTTCCTGGTCTAGAACAGAAGAAGCTCCGGTGTTGGAACGGGAGATAGCTTTTTGAATCGCTTCAACATATGATTTGTCCCAAGGCTGGATTATTAGTTCGCGGGCTCCGGAGCAAGTTATCGTGCCCAGTTGTTTTAAAGGCATATTCTGGTCAAAACACTCAACCACTATATTCTCCACTAAAGCAGGAGAGGGACGGCCGGTGCGAATCTTACTCATTTCTTGTTCCAGAAAACTGATCGTTTTATCGCATTCCGGCTTGATTCTATTGATGATTTCTTGATAATCCATAATTATATTTTTTATTAATGTTGTATTTAATATAGCAAAGAAGATTAAAAAAAACAAATGAAGACCGGCGCTAATGTTTTGCGTCGGTTCATAAATTGTTATATAGTTTTTCCGTAATCACAAAACTAAAAAAGTCAGTCCTTAATGCATCGAACGGAATGACCGGCTGCGCGGGGCCTAGCGTTCATGAACGCGCCGAATTCGGCAAAGAACAGCAACGCGCCATCAACTCCGGAACTCCAGTAGTAGCCGCGCACTCCGACAACATCAAGCGAACCATTGATCCAATCGCGGTTGCCAACGACAGTAAGTTTTAAAGGACTTGCGTAGGCGCCATCGCGATCATTTGAACTCCAGCTTGCGAGCTCTGCTTCCCACTCCGTTTTTGTTGGCAATCGCCAACCGCTTGGACAAGGGTTATTAATGCCGCTTGCTCCCTGCCATAAAATGTCATTTTGAGGAACCCGCCAATCCCAAGAATGATCTGCTGATCCTAAAATAAAATTATCATGGCCGGGAGTATCGGAGTCAGCCAGAGTTGATGTCTCACGCGATTGCTCTGTCCCGTCTGAACCTGATGGTGATGTCCAGACAATAGTCTGATGACCATCATCAAGCCGACCCCACTGGAACGAACCGCCGTAAGCATTGTAATCATTATAAGCTGTGGCTTGTTGCGAAGCGCCTAAGTTTCTATCTAACCAACATTCACTATTATGCGATACTGTTCCGTAAGTAACCGAACTTCCTCTGTAGGTGAAGGTTACATCATCTCCGCAGCTCCAATAACCTATCCCTCCCCCGCCCCAAGAAGCAACTTCTTTATACCCTCCTGTTTCGTAATTAACCCTGACTTTGTATTCTTCTCCGTTGTTTATTGTCTTATAGCGGTAGCATTGCTTGTCTAATGTGTCAGGTTCATCTGAATCGTAAAGAGGGTCTTTGAGCTCATCGGAAAGATATTCAGTTAAAGAAGCCTTGACGTCATTATTGCCTTCCAAACAGCAGCCGTCTTCATCTTCCGTTGCCTCGTTCCAGGGATAATTTCCATGAGCGCTGTGATACACTTCCAAAGTCTTTCTAAGCACACTGTTTGATTCTCCTACTTCAGCATCTCTTTTCCCGTCCCGGGCAGAAGCAGTTGCTCCTTGAAGAGAAACCAAAATAATGGAAGCCAATAAACCGATAATGGCTATAGCTACCAGAAGTTCAATCAAGGTGAAAGCCCTAACGCTAAATTTAATAATAAATTTGGAAAAAGTTTTTTTAACCATTGTAAAGTTTTATAATGGTTTATTTAATATTACAGTTTAATATAGCAAAGATTGTAATTAATACAACCGAATGCCGAATCAGTCCTTAATACAGCGGACAGAGAGCCCAGACAATTTGCCAATGGCGTTGCTGCGGTAGACCGAGCCGGCGCTTATGTGTAAGCGGCGCCACCAGGCGTCAGAACCATTCTCAAGCGAAGACCAGAGGTACGCGCTTGCAAGGAAGTCAAGGAAAAATTTGCTCTGAGTGAGATGCCCAGCAGGCAGGGCATCAAAACCTGACGAACCGCCAGTCTTTAATTGTGTTCCTTCGTTCGTGCCTCTCCATCCAGTGGTAATGGTATCATACGGAAAATCAGTAGCACAAGTGCCCGAATCACAAACCTCTCGTTCTAAAGCAGTCCATTCGTCATGGGTTGGAATATGCCAACCGCCCGGACAAATGCCTTGAGCTCCTTCAGCAGTAGAGCCGCACATAGCTTGATTCCACTGATATAAGCCGCCATGTGAAATACAGTTTGCTTCATTATTGTCATAGCAATATTTTTCTATTTCTGCCGGCGAGGGACAATCAGTCCCCTGCTCGTTTCCGCTAGCAGTCATCGTCCCCGCATTTAAATTTTCTTTAAACCAGCATTGGCTTCCAATTAAAACCGTAGCATAATCCTGGCCGCCATAAGCAAGCGCATCTCCGCAATCCCAATAAACTATTCCTCCACCGCCCCAGGAAGCTGTTTCCTTATATCCTCCTGTTTCGTAATTAACCCTGATCTTATAGTCCTCGCCGTGATTCACTGTTTTGTAGCGATAACAATGTTTATCTAAACTGTCAGGCTCTGCCAAGCTGTAAAGAGGGTCTTCCAAAGGAGCAGAGAGATAGGGATC
>JAUVEE010000027.1 GCA_030594935.1 bacterium | reverse complement strand
GCTCCATCAGCAGGAAGATTCAAAATGGGAATATCCGGATTTTGGTTTAGGGGAGTATAGGTAAGCTGCACGTTAAGCACGTGACTAAATGCTGATTTAGATGATGGATTGTCACAATTTTCGCCCGAACCGCAACCAGCGCAACTGTCACAATACCCCGCATATGTTCTGCCCGCCCCTGTTGACCTGACATAATTACCGCCGCCGTTAGTCCATGCCGAATCATTTCTATACACATCAATCATTAAATTGTTAGCACCATCCCAGGTAAAAGTAGGGCTCAATGTATGGCACTTCCAAGTGCCTGCTGTTGGAGCCGTATAAGACTGGGGACCATAAACAGTGGTCCAGCCTGTTGTTGTAAATGAAGACAGAGAAGTTAAAGAAGTATTCTGCATCCTAATTCTTAAATCTGCTATATCTCTTCCAGGAGTTTCTGAACAATAAAAGCAAACTTCCTCTATGATAACAGACCCGCTTATTCCAGCCGCTTCTAAATCTGCTTTGAGATAAATTGATTGGGCTCTTGAATCTTCGTAATAAGTTCTGTACGGAGCATAACTAGTTGTCCACGAATTCTGCGACGCGCCTGTTAAAAGTTCAACCGTTGCTGCTGTTGTCCCGGAAACCACCAGAAACATAGAGACCAAGGAAATTAATAGGATGAGAATTTTTTTCATTTTGCCTGGGTTAAATTAATTATTATTTAAAGGGATCATCTTCAATCCAAGTGGGCAAAGAAGAAACCTCCATGCTTTTGCATTTGGCGCAAGGGCCGGAACCGGTAATCTCTAAAGTGATTTCATTGGTGCCTAACTCAGTAAACTTGATTTTTGGATTAGCGTCAGTGGCCGCGCTGCTGGTAGCAAATTGAGCGGTGGCAGGAATGGTCCATTTTATGGTCGCCGCTGTACAAGAGATAGGCTGATCGCTGGTATTGTAACAAACACTCTTGTCAATATCCAGCATTGCAGAACAGTCTCCTTCTTTGACTGAGCAGAACTGAGCTATCTTGTCAGCGGCCGGCTGCAACACGGTCCAGCTGAAATTGGGCTCAGGAGCCCGATGATTAGGAATTTGCGCTTGCATTAAAGCGCCTGTCCAATCAGAACAAACATTATTAACATCGCAGACTTTAACCTGCCAATAATAATTTGTGTCGTAGGCTAATTTATTGGATCCAAGGGTTCCGCAATCTGCCTCACTGCAAACGTTTACCGGATAGGTAACGGCGGCTCCATCAATAGCTGAAGAAGAAATGTCTACATTTACCACAAGATTGGCTGTGGGGAAAGGAGAGGCGGCTGCTTGAAAGAGAAAATTCTTCATATCAGTTCCACTAGGATGATTGTATGTCCAGGAAAAGTCTACTGCTCCTCCTCGTCCGCTGACCACGTCTCCGGTAGTTGTCGCATAATCCAAACAATACATTTCTTTGCTGTCACCAGTGCAGGAAAGACCAGTGGCAGCGGGAGGAGGAATAATCGCAGTAACAAAGTGTTCGCCGGCTCCGTAGCTGGTGCCGGCAGTATTCTGGGCTGCCGCTCTGAAATAGTAATCAGTGCCAGGGTCAAGTCCGGAAAGTGTGGCAAAAAAAGTATCAATACCGCCTTTAGGAGACCCCGGAGAAGATAGAGTATTGGCATAGGAACCCGCCGGCTCCACTGCTGTTTCCTCCCACTCAAACCAGACATTAACGGAAGCTGCTCCGCCTAAATCTGTGAGCCAGCCGTTCAGCTGGGCAGAATCAGAAGTGGTGCTCTGTTCCGAAGTAGTTAAAACAGTAGGGTCAGTCACAATAGGATTAATAGTGAACGCTCCTCCAAACAAAGGAACAGGATCACAAGCATTGTCGTCATCACAAACTCCCAGCCAGTAATTGTTGCTGCCTACGTCTCCAAGCTGAGCAGTATAGGCGCAAGTGTCAGTGGTGTCCGGCTCTGTGTTCCAAACAGTTGAATAGATCCAACAGTTAGTCTGAGAAGCGTTGTTGCAATTGCTGCAAGTTGAATCTTTACAAATGTACATTTTAACATTGTCTCCGGCATCAGGTTCGCTCCAATCGCCGTTAAAGGTAACATTACTGCCTATATCAACCGTGTCTGGGGAATCAGTAACAGAGGAAGCGTTAGGAATAGAATTGGGAACCGATAAAGTCGTAAAGGTTCTGTCGCCACCATAGCTGGTTCCATTAATGCTTGAAGCTACTGCCCTAAAGTGATATGTATCGCCAGAAGAAAGACCATTAATAGATTCGGAAAAAACGCCAAGGCTAGACTTGTTAGTAGAGCCGGTATTATTGCCATAATTATCAGTTAATCCCCATTGAAAGTAAATATTAGCGGAAGCAGTATCGCCCAAATCAACTAGGTCGCCATTAAGCTGAGCGGAATTAAAATTTACGTTAGTAGCAGCTTTAGTCGCAACAGTTGGAAGGGGCCAAAGCCCGCTGATTCCGGCGATTGATACTGTTCCATAACCGCTGTTTTCTTCATCTTCATAAGCAATAAGCACATCATAATAATCAAGAGTAACAGCATGAGTAGCCCAAACAGTATCGCCTGGATTGAAAATATGTTCCGAGCCGAAAGAGATAGAAGAATCAAAAGGATCAACAGTGGCAAGAAGAGCTATACCATAGTCGTTATTGTTAAAATCTATGAAAGAAACTAATGCATTTTCAGGATCAAGGGTGGTAGCGGAAATTGCGGTAGGACATGGGCTAGAAGTGTATTCCGGACCGTAAGAAACAACTGATTCAGAAATATGGGCAATGATGGCCTTGCCTCTTCCTCCAACATTATAGGCAATAAAGACACAAGCAGGGTCCAAAGCGGTGGCAGCAATATAAAAGGCGGAGCCGGAATTAAAAACATATTCTGAACCATAAGAAATAGCAGAAGTAGCAAGGTCAATAGTAGCGACAATCGCTGTGCCATCATTAGTGTTGCCGTTGTCTTGGTAAACAATTAAAGCAGTTTCAGAATCAAGAGCAACAGCGCGAGGATAAGAAACATTGCCTGAATTAAAAACATATTCCGAGCCAAAAGAGATAGCAGAAGTAGCAAGGTCAATAGTAGCGACAACGGCAGCTCCTTGGTTGTTTCGACTAACCGCAATTAAAGCATGGGTTGAATCAAGGGCGGTAGCGGAAACTTCACTATTTTGAAGAGAATTAAAACGATATTCCGAACCGAAAGAAATAGCAGAAGTGGCCAGGTTAATAGTAGCGACAATCGCTGTGCCATAAGCTCCAAGAGGATCATGATAAGCAATTAAAACATGGGTTGAATCAAGAGCGGCGGAGCAAAGTTCTTGAGATGCTGTTGTATCAAAAGAATATTTTGGACCATAAGAAACATTAGTGCCAGAAATAGTGGCAATCACAGCCCTTCGCGTATTTGAGCCTCCAGTACCAAAAGCAATTAAAGCGTGGGTTGAATCAAGAGCGGCGGCGGTGATATTAAGAGAAAGTGGTTCCGGTCTAAAAACAGACTCTGAACCCAAAGAAATACTTGGGTCAATGCTTATAGGATAAGTTAGTCCGGATAAATCATTCTTGGCTTTCAACTCCAAAACATCATTTTCTATTTTATAATAAGCTAAATTTTCGTGTAAATTCCCATTTGCCTCAATGATAACCGGGGCAGGGATGGCATAAAGTAATTGAGTTTTCGCCGATTTCTTTTGCATTTCTTCCAGTACTTCCTGGCTAAAATTATCAGAAGTTTGAGCCCCGCTTAAAAGCTTTCCCGGTCCATAGATGCCAACACTGCCATCCTCTTCAATCCTTGCTTCCATAATTCCGTCTTTCAAATCAATCTTCCAGGAAAAAGAAAAATTGTCTTCCAACGGCTCGAAAAAAACAATATCGCTTTTAAGGCCGTTATTGATTGGAGTATAAATTATTAGAAAATCAGAAAAATAATAGATAATTCTGCCTTGTCTTTCTTCTATCTTCTGAGGAGTAAGAGAAGATAGAAAATCCAAATTTACCGCCAAGAGAATGTCTTCTCCTTTAAAGGCTGTGCCTTCTTTAGAAAAGCTTGCCCGGTAGCCGCTAAAAAACATATCTTTGGAAGCCATCTCATAAATTCCTTCTGAACTTTGTTCAAACTTTACTCCATCAATTCTCTGGTGAGGAAAAATCTCAAACGCTTGAAGAACTTCCTGTTCAGATATTTCTCCTTTGGCTTCAATCGCCAAACCAAAAACCAAGGAAATTAAAAATCCAATTATCAACATTATTACTTTCTTGCTTCTTAGAAAACTATTTTTAGTCATATCCATATTTATATTTTAATAATTATTGTTTTCATTTTACCCGTTTCCAAAAAGCTTAGCAATACCCCTCCCTGTGGATAATAAAAAATACAACAACTATAGTATGATAAAAAATCAAAAGTGCTTTTCCATAGGAAATCTATGATTGAATTTTGGGTTGCAAGCTGTTTTTTGGCGTTTTTTAGATTTTATTCCATATATATGGTATCCGATATACTGTATTCAGACTATTGTCTACTAATAAAAAGAGCTCAGAAACTCTGAGCCCTTAAAATTCCCAAATTATTTGCTTAATTTTTAGTTTTTATAACCTCATCAATGATTCCATACTCTTTTCCTTCCTGAGCTGACAAATAAAAGTCCCTATCGGTATCTTTTTCTATTTTTGCCAAAGACTGTCCCGTATGCTTGGCTAAAATTTTATTCAACCTGTCTTTAATTTTAATAATTTGTTTCGCGGTAATCTCTATCTCGGTTGCTTGGCCTCTCGCTCCTCCGGCAACTTGATGAAGCATTATTTCAGAATTTGGCAAAGCAAAACGCCTCCCCTTGGCTCCGGCGGCCAATAAAGTTGATCCCATTGAAGCCGCTAAACCGATACAGACCGTAGAAATTTGCGGCTTGACATATTGCATGGTGTCGTAGATCGCCATGCCGGCCGTTACTGAACCGCCGGGAGTATTGATGTAAAGCTGAATATCTTTTTTGGGCTCTTTGGAAGCCAAAAAAAGCATCTGGGCAATAATGGAATTAGCCGCTATATCGTCAATGGGACCGGCCAAGAAAACTATTCTCTCTTTCAACAAGCGAGAGTAGATGTCATAGGCGCGTTCCCCGTTACGAGATTTTTCAATTACAGTTGGAATTAAGTGCATCATAGTATGTGGAATATAAACACTGATGTTTATATTTCAAATTAAATAATTTAAAACTACTTAACCTTGTCTTCTTTTTTCTTAGCAGTCTTCTTTTTTTTAGCTTTTTTTTGAGAATCTTGCTTCTCTGTTTTTTCTTCGGATTCGTCTTCTTCGGGGATATCAGTTTCTTGCTGGGAGCTTCTAACATCAATTTTCCAACCGGTTAATTTCGCCGCTAATCTAACATTTTGTCCGTCCTTGCCAATGGCTAAGGAAAGCTGGTCTTCAGGAACTATGGCTTGAGCTCTGTTCTTTGGCATAATTTTTACCTCAACCACTTTAGCCGGAGCCAAAGCTTTTGCAATATATTCTTCCGGGTCATCAGAATATTCAATAATATCAATTTTTTCTCCGCCCAGTTCATTTATCACCGCCCCGACTCTGGTTCCTCTTTGTCCAACCATAGATCCGATAGGGTCTATCCCCTCTGCAACGGAAGCTACTGAAATTTTTGAGCGAGAACCTGCTTCTCTGGCAATGGACTTGATTAAAATCTGTTCTGAAGTAACCTCTGGAACTTCTAATTCAAAAAGTTTAGAAATAAATTTTGGATAAGCCCGAGATAAAAATATCTGCGGCCCTTTTGAGGTTTCTTCAACTTTTAAAATATAAACTCTGAGACGCTGGCCCGGTCGATAAAATTCTCCAGAAACTTGCTCTTCTTTGGGCAGAATCCCTAAGGTCTTGCCTATATCTAAAAAAATGCTTCTGGGTTCGATCTGCTGAACTATTCCGGAAACAATCTCCCCTTCTTTTGATTTGTATTCATCAAGAATAGCCAGCCTTTCGGCTTCTTTTATTTTTTGCAAAATCACTTGTTTGGCGGTTTGAGCAGCTATGCGGCCATAGTCTTCGTGGGTATCCAGGGCTATTTCTAACTCTTCATCAACTTTTATTTTTGGATTTATTTTTTTTGCTTCGGCAAGCATAATGTGCCTTTCCGGATTAAAGCGGATTTTGTCTTCACCCTCTCCTTCTTCAGCTTTCTCTTCTGCGTCTTCTCTTTCTTGCTTCATCTCTTCCAGTTCTTCTTCTGAATAAATCATGTCCTTCGTGACTGCCAGCTTTACCTGCCAAAATTTTATTCCGCCTGTTTCTGAATCAAGCTTAGCTTTAATAAGCTGTCCCTTTTGGCCATACTCTTTTTTATAAGCGGCGGCAATAGCCATCTCAATGCTTTCCAATACTTTTTCTGATGAAAGTCCTTTTTCTTCAGAGATCTGGGCGATAGATGATTTGAAATTTTTTATATCCATAGAAATAATTACTTAATTATTGTTTTATAAAAAGCCCGCGGAAACGGACTAATTATATTTTACCAATATCTAAATTATTGTCAACTACAGCGGTATGTTCCCGTGCTTTCTGGGAGCTTTTGCTTCTCTTTTATTTTTAAGCGAGGAAAATATTTCCACTAAAACTTTTCTCGTGTCTTTGGGGTTAATGATCGTATCTACCTGACCCAGCTTGGCAGCTTCAAAACAAGATAAGGTTTTTTTAAATTCTTCTGCTTTTTCCGCTTCCGTTTTTTTAGAATCTTTGGCAGCGGTAATTTCTTTTCGGTAAATAATTTTAACCGCTTGTTCGGCTCCCATTACCGCCAGCTGGGCAGACGGCCAGGCAATCACTTTATCATATCCCAAATGCTTGCTGCAAAGAGCGATGTAGGCTCCGCCAAAAGCTTTTCTTAAAATCAAACTGACCTTAGGAACGCTGGCCTCGGAAAAAGCATAAAGAACTTTAGCTCCGTGACGGATTATTCCTCCTTGTTCTTGATCTGTCCCCGGAAGATAGCCCGGAACATCCACTAAATTAAGCAGAGAGATATTAAAAGCATCGCAGAATCTAACAAAACGAGCAATCTTGTCAGAAGAATCAATATCAAGAACTCCGGCTAAAACTTTTGGTTGAGGAGCTACGACGCCCAGCACTTGTCCCTGTAATAAAGCTAGTCCCACCACCACATTTTGAGCAAAATCTTTATGAATTTCTAAAAATGAATTTTTGTCAAAAACCTCATTAATGACTTGCTGGATATCATAACCCTTTTTCTCTTCCTCCGGGATAATATTCAACAACTCTAAATTTTCTTTTTCGAAAAAGTCAGAAAACAAACCTTTTTTAGTTGGCGGGTCTTCAAGATTGTTCTGGGGAAGATAAGAAAAAAGGCGGCGCACTTCCAAAAAACAATTTTCCTCCGAATTGAATTTAAAATGAGAGCAGCCGCTTGTTCGGCTATGGGTTTCCGCTCCTCCCAAAGCTTCAAAAGAAGTTTCTTCCCCGGTAACCGACTTGATAACTTCCGGCCCAGTAATATACATCTGGCCTATTTTATCAACCATAAAAACAAAATCAGCCAGCCCGGGAGAATAAGAAGCTCCGCCGGCTGAAGGACCGACAATAACGGCGATTTGAGGAATCACTCCTGAAGCTTTAATCATCTTTTGAAAAATTGAACCGTAGCCGTCAAGAGAAGCCACGCCTTCTTGGATTCTAGCTCCGCCCGAATCAATAATGCCGATAACCGGAGTACCTGTCTTTAAAGCTAAATCAATAACATTGACAATTTTTTTGGCATGCATTTCTCCCAACGATCCTCCTATCTTAGTAAAATCTTGAGAGTAAATATAGACTTGGCGGCTGTCTATCTTTCCAAAACCAACAATTACTCCGTCCCCGGCAAGTTTCTTTTTGTCCATCCCGAACTGGGAAAAACGGCTCTCCACAAAAGGATCAAACTCAACAAAACTGCCTTCGTCCAACAAAAGAGCGATCCTTTCCCTGGCAGTAAGTTTTCCTTTCTGGTGCTGAATTTCACTTTTTAAGTCTTCCGCTTCTTTTATTTTTTCTTCTAATTTTTTAAGATTTTCTTTTATGCTCATATTATTAAAAGTTATAAGTTACGTCTCCTTCTAAAATTTTTATTGTTTTTTTATTCTCTAATTGAACTATCAAGTCGCCTTTTTGGTCAAAATCAAGCGCTTGGCCGCAGATTTCCTTTCCTTGAACAAGGACTTTTATTTTTTTCCCTAAAGTATTTTGATACAATTTATATTTTTGGGCAATCGCGGTCGCATCTTTCTTTAACATATCTTGCAGCTCTGGCAAGACAGCAGCCAGAATTTTTTTGTTGTCGACTTCTTTTTCCAGCTCTTTTTTTAAAGAAGTCGCTGTCTCCGCAAGTTCCAACGGGAACTTCTCTATATTAGTGTTTATGCCAATCCCTATGACAACAGACGCTACTTTTTCGCCTATCACACTTTCCGTTAGAATGCCGCATACCTTCTTCCCTTCTATTAAAACATCATTCGGCCATTTTAAGCAAGCCTTCACCTTTAATTTTTCGTTCAGAACTTTCGCCACGGCGACACCGGCGGCAAAAGTCAGCAGCTGCAATTCTTCCAATACCTTCGGCTTTATAATGACCGAGAAATAAAGGCCGCCAGGAGGAGAAAACCAACCCCTCTTTTTTTTGCCATAGCCGGCATTCTGCGACTCGGCGACAACCGCTGTCCAAGGCTCGGCTTCAGCGGCCATTTCTTTCGCTGTTTTGCTGGTGGACAAAAGCTCTTTAAAAGACAAAACTTTTACTGTATCTTTTTTCATGCCAAAACGATTAAAACTTCTTTATTTTTAACCTGCTGATTCTTTT
>JAUVEE010000040.1 GCA_030594935.1 bacterium | reverse complement strand
GAAAAACCTGCTTGCTGTCCTGCGCTTCTCCCAGCTTTGGCCTTTTTAAAGATTATAGGGAAAGGGGCGATCTGTTCAAAAAATACGTCAAAAAGCTCGCTTAACTAATTATGTATTCATTTTCCCAGATAAAACAAAACCAGCCGGACTATATTTTGGCCGCCACGGCGGGAATTCTATTGGTTTTCGGCATAATAATGCTGGCGGGAATTTCAACTTCGGTCTGGCAGACAGAAACAACTGACTCTTTTTATTCTTTTACCCACCAGCTGCTTTATGGCTTGATTCCGGGTTTAGTTTTAGGAGCGGCGGCTTTTTTTGTTCCCATCTCTTTTTTAAAGAAATGGTCGCCGGCGCTATTGTTGATAAATTTGGTCTTGCTGGCAATGGTCTTTCTGCCCGTGATAGGAATAAGCAGCGGGGGAGCGTCCCGCTGGATAGACCTGGGAGTAATTTCTTTCCAGCCGTCAGAATTCCTCAAACTTACTTTTATTCTCTATTTGGGAACTTGGCTAAGCGCCAGGTCTCAAAGAAGCAAAACCAAAGCCAGAAAAACAAAATTCAGCCTGCTGGGGCCGGAAGTGAAAGAAGCCTTCATCCCTTTTATGGTAATCCTGGGTTTGATTTCTTTAATTCTGATTCTTCAGCCGGATATCGGCACCCTGGGACTGATTGTCATAACCGGAATTTTAATGTACTTTTTGATTGAAACTTCAATCTGGCACACTATTATAATGTTAGGAATAGGCCTAACAAGCTTATTCACCTTGATAAAGGTTGCTCCTTATCGAGTAGAACGATTTCTGATATTTCTCCAGCCGGAAACAGACCCCATGGGCATAGGCTATCAGGTAAATCAAGCTTTGATTGCAATCGGTTCAGGGGGAATATTCGGGATGGGACTGGGAATGTCGGGACAGAAATTCGGCTTTCTGCCTCGGCCGATGTCAGATTCAGTCTTTGCTATTATGGCGGAAGAAATCGGCTTCATCGGCAGCGTAGTTTTAATTCTCCTTTTTTTAACTTTATTAATACAGGGATTTAAAATTGCCCAGCGGCAAAAAGACAAATTCTGCCAGCTGGCGGCGGCGGGAATCAGCTGTTGGATCACCCTTCAAGCTTTTATCAATATCGGCGCTATTATCAAAATCATACCTTTAACAGGAATACCTTTGCCGTTTATCAGTTGTGGAGGTTCGCATTTAGTAGTAGAATTAATAGCGATAGGGATATTGCTTAATATCTCAAGAAATAGATAATATGAAAATCCTATTCACTGGCGGAGGAACCGCCGGACACATTTACCCGATAGCCGCCATAACCAGAGAACTAAGGAGAATATATCCTCAAAAAAAATTGAAGTTTTTTTATGTCGGGCCAAAAGATAATTTCAGTTCCATGCTCCTTTCTCAGGAAGGGATCAAGATTAAAACAACCACTGCCGGAAAAATTAGAAGATATTTTGGAATACAAAGCTTTTTCTTGAATATTATTGATATTTTTTTTAGAATCCCCTGGGGAATTTTTCAGGCTTTCTGGCATGTTTTTTTCATCGCCCCTGATATTATTTTCAGCAAGGGCGGCTACGGTTCAGTAGGAACAGTGATCTCCGCATGGTTATTGCAAGTTCCGGTTCTGATGCATGAATCAGACAGCAGCCCGGGAATGGCCAATAGGTTTTTAAGCAGATTCGCTGCTGAAATTTTCACTGCCTTTTCTGACAAAGATGTTAAATACTTTGCCAGCCAAAGGGTGATATTAGTAGGAAACCCTATTAGAAGAGAGATTTTGGAAGGAACTCCGGAAAGAGCTAAAAAGCTATTTAATTTAATCGGCGGTAAACCAACAATCCTAATATTGGGCGGCTCTCAAGGGTCACAGAAAATAAACGACACTATTCTAATAATTCTGCCTAAAATATTAGAATCGTATGAGATAATCCACCAAGCAGGAGAAAAGAACTTCAATAAGGTAAAAACAGAAGCCAAAGCAGTTGTTCCGCCAAGCTTGATAAAATATTATCATATTCTTCCTTTCTTAAAAGAGAATGAATTGAAAGAAGCTTATTGCGCCGCTGATTTAATTATCAGCCGGGCCGGCTCGGGAAGCATTTTCGAAATTGCCGCTTTAAGAAAACCCTGCATTCTAATCCCTTTGCCCGGGGCGGCTCAAGACCACCAAATAAAAAACGCCTACGCCTATATTAAAAATAATGCCGGAGTGGTGATTCCCGAAAAGAATCTTACTCCTCATTTCTTTCTGGGAGAATTAAATAATTTGTTCAGTTATCCGGAAAGGCTTAAGGAAATGTCCAAACAGGCCGGAAATTTTTCCCGGCCGGCGGCGGCAAAAGTAATAGCTAAATATATTGTTGAATATTTAAAATAATGGAAGCCGAAAAAGAAAAAAAAGTCAGAGTAAGGCTTGCTCCTTCGCCAACAGGAACCCTGCATATCGGAACCGCCCGGGTTGCTCTTTTTAATTACCTTTTTGCTAAAAAACAGCAAGGAGTTTTTATTCTAAGAATTGAGGATACTGACGCGGCCAGATCCGAAGATCGCTTTGAAAAGAATATAATAGAGGGACTGCGGTGGCTGGGGATTGAATGGGACGAAGGAGTTATTTCTGACCAAGGCCAAAGCTACATCGGAGATTACGGACCCTATAAGCAGAGTGAAAGAACGGAAATTTACCTGAAATACATTAAAAAGCTTTTAGACAAGGACAAAGCCTACTACTGTTTCTGCTCTCAAGAAGAATTGAAAGCAAAAAAGGAATACCAAATGAGCATTGGCCAGCCTCCTCATTACGATGAGAAATGCAAACAGCTGACAGCAGAGGAGATAGAAAAGAATATAGCTGAAGGAAAACGGTTCACCATCAGATTCAAGACTCCGCTCAAGAAAATAGCCTTTAACGACCTGGTGCGGGGCAAGGTGGAATTTGACACCAATCTGATCGACGATTTCACCATTGCCAAAGGCAGCAAAGAAAACATCACTCCTTTATTTCATCTGGCCGTAGTGGTTGATGACCAAGAAATGGAAATAAGCCATGTTATCAGGGGGGAGGACCATATTTCCAATACCCCCAAACAGATTCTTCTCCAGGAGGCTTTGGAATTTCCCCGGCCCGAATACGCTCACCTTCCTTTAATCCTCGGCCCGGACAAAAGCAAGCTCAGCAAGAGGCACGGAGCCGTGGCTATCAGCGAATACCAACAGCAAGGCTATCTGCCGGAAACCATGATTAATTTTATGGCTTTCCTGGGCTGGAATCCGGGAGGAGAAAAAGAGATTTATTCTCTGGCTTCTTTGATTGAAGAATTCTCTTTAGACGGCGTCCATAAGGGGGGAGCGATATTCAACATGCAAAGACTAGATTTTCTGAACGCTTTCTATATCAGAAAAAAACCGCTGATGGAATTAACCGAACTATGCCTTCCCTATCTGCTTTCCTCCGGACTAATTAAAAAAACAGATGACATTGTTTGGCTTTCAAAAATAATTCAGGCTTATCAGGAACGGCTTAAAAAACTGTCTGAAATTCCGGAATTGGTTGATTTCTTTTTTCAAGAAATAGAATACGACAAAGAGCTTCTGCGCTGGAAAGGAATGACCGATGAAGATATAAGAAAAACTTTGGACAAAACAGAGGAAGTATTGGAGAAGATTGAGCCGGAAGATTTCAATAAAGAAAACCTGCAGAATATAATAATGGCGGAAGCTGAAGCTATCGGAGCGGGGGATAGGGGAAAGCTTCTTTGGCCATTGCGAGCCGCCTTAACCGGAAAAAAAGCCTCAGCCGGGCCTTTTGAAATTATGGAAATTTTAGGAAAAGAAAAAACAATGGAAAGAATTAAAAAAGCAAAAGCTTTATTCAAATGAGATAGAGGATTCAGCATATGCGCCAAATCCTCTTTTTGTTCTTCTATTTTTGATCTCGCAGCAAGCCAGGTTCATACAACAACGTTTTCGAATCTTTTTACTAACTTCATAAGAAACCTCCTTCTAATTTATGAATATATTATATAAGATTATATTAGTTTTGTCAATAGTTGGTTTCGTTTTACCAATGCTTTCCTTTGCTCAGCAGGAAAGCCCGATTGAAGCGCCGGAAAACTTTGAAGAAGCCGGTTCTTTCATAGGGAAGTTTATAGAAAAAATTCCTCAGGAATTTAATAACGCTTGGGAACAAGCAAAAGAAATTTGGCGAAACACCTGGGGCAAGTGGTGGAATGAAAGCATTAAATCTTGGCTTCAGAATATTTGGCAAAAGATTTGCAGTTTTTTTAGCAAGGAGATAGAAGAAAGAAAACCAATCATTGAAGAAGAATTTGAAAAAGAAAAAGAAGAGATGAAAGAAGACATCAGTAAAGAAGCCGCCAAAAGGAAAGAAAGCTTATGGGAATGGCTCAAAGGATTGGTTAAGGACAGCCTTTAATATAAAAATAACAATTCAGATAAAAAGGGAAGTCTGATTTTTGTCAGACTTTTTTTATTCTTTGGTTTTTTGACGGACCGTTTAAATCTTTTCCTATGATGACTCAACAGGAGTTTTTGCACTAATATAAAACAAGGCAAAAATAATCAAAGAAATAAACAATAACATCAAAACCACTTTTTCAGCTATCATATCCACCACTTCCTTTTTTATATTGTTAAAAAAACTATGACTACCTAATGATATACGAGCATACATTAGCTGTCAATAAAAAAGAGGGGGATTAGCCCTCGAATTATTTCCAAAAAACTAGCAAAATGAAAGCTAGTAGTATCGTCCATATTATGACAGAATCAATGCTCGTTATTTTTACTAGAAAGTTTCTGTGTCCCTTCAAGAATTCAGCTATCCTTTGTTTACTTTTCATGCTCTCAACCTCCAGTTTTTGCATTATATTTTAAAAGGTGCAAATTGATAACTCATTATATGCATAATATGCCTGATACATCAATAGGGAGGGGTTGACAGGGGGTTTAAGCCCATTTATACTTAATATAGTATAGTTCGCATAATTATACTTAAGCGAACTATAACGACCTCCAAAATAGCGCCCTCTTGAATAAACGCTATTTTCCGAATACTAAACATCACCTAAAACATGGAAAAAAACTCTCAACCAATAATAAAACACTTAACTGACTTCCTGGACTGGCTGGAAATTGAAAAAGGATTATCATCCAAGTCACAGGAAAATTATTCTCGGTTTTTGAAAAGTTTTTTTGATTGGCTAAAAGCTAATAATTTAGCCGATGTTAAACCTCACGAATTAACCGCGGACAATGTCTGGAAATACCGGGTTTCTCTTGCCCGGCAAAAAACTTTAAAAAAGAGCTCTCAAAATTATTATCTAATAGCCTTAAGGTCTTTGCTGAATTATTTCGCCGACCGCGATATCCTCTCTTTGCCCGCGGAAAAGATAAAATTGGCCAAGATCAAAAAAGAACACACCGTTAATTTCCTGACCGTAGAGCAGCTCAAGAAATTATTCGCGGCCCCAGACTACGGAAAACCCGCTGGAACGCGCGACAGGGCCATTTTGGAGGTCTTATTCTCAACTGGACTAAGAATAGCCGAGTTGGTTAGTTTAAATAGAGACCAAGTAAAGCTAAAGAACGAAGAAATTGAAATCGGGATTATCGGCAAGGGCGGCAATCCCCGCACGGTCTATTTTTCTTCCCGAGCCGTGGATTGGTTAAGAAAATACTTGGCGACCCGGAACGATGACGAAAAAGCTTTGTTTATAAACTACCGAAGCAGAAAAGATTTCAGCAGCCGGAGACTAACCGCCCGCTCCATTGAAAAGATCATCAAAAAATACGCCTTAATGGCCGGGCTGCCGGCAATGACCACTCCCCACACTCTGCGCCACAGCTTTGCCACCGACTTATTGAATCAAGGAGCCGACCTGCGGACCGTTCAGGAGTTTTTGGGCCACCGCAGCATTACGGCCACTCAAATTTATACCC
>JAUVEE010000067.1 GCA_030594935.1 bacterium | reverse complement strand
AATTTCCAGCATGATAGCCATTAGGAAATATTTGAAGGCATAAATAGAATTTGACAATTAGGTTAACATATGTTAACCTAAAATAATTAAGTTAACATAGCTCATGGAAGAAAAAAAGTTTTTGTCTACAACTGAATTGGCGCAAATTTTAGGAATTAGCCGGATAGCCGTGTATAGAAAAATTAAGGATGGCAAAATTAAAGCAATAAAGATTGGGCGCAATTTTGTAATAGATAAAAATGATTTAAGCAGCATTTTTAAGAAAAGATTATCAGAAAAAGAAAAGGCAGAAATTGAACAAGCGGTTAAAAAAACCATTAAAGAATACGGCGAGACGCTAAAATTACTGGGCAGGACATGATTGAATCATTATCAATCACCGAAGTTGAATATATTGCTTTCAGATTAGCGAAAGGATCAATGACTTACAACGAACCAATTCCTGATTTTAGCACCCGTTTCCCCAATGTTTTAGAAAGCTGTATTTTGGTTCCGTTTCAGACTTTCATGAAAAGGCCGGTTTATAAGGGGATTGTTAAAAAGGCGGCAATTCTTTTTTACTTAATGATTAAAAATCATCCTTTCCAAAATGGCAATAAAAGAATTGCCATTACCGCTTTGTTTGTTTTGCTTTATAAGAATAAAAAATGGTTAAAAGTTGATAATAAAGAATTATATAATTTTGCGGTTTGGATTGCTGGAAGTCCGGCAAAACTTAAAACAGAAACTGTTCAAGCTATAGAGCATTTTTTAAGAAATTATCTGGTTGCTTTAAAATAATGGGAGGTCTGCTAACGGTAGGCAACAGCGCTCTGAACGCTGCAATATAGGTTCGATCCCTATCCTCCCAGCATATTAGTATAGTTTGGGGTTTTCGCTCAAGAATTCTTTCTTGGGTTTTATTTTATTATTAATAAGCTATAATAAAATAATATGTTTCTATGAGTTTAATTAAATTAAAGAAAGGAGAAATCGTTGAATGTTTAGAGAAGAATAGGGCGGAAACGGATAAGATTATTGAGAAGTACCTGCCCAAAAAGGTAACCAAACAATGGTTGGAGTTTACTTTTGGCAAGCCGCGTTACGCTTATAACAAAAAAGCGGTTGAGGAAGGATTGATAAAGCCTTTGTGGAATTTTTTAGACAGGGGAGGGAAGCGCTGGCGGCCTATTTTGTTTTTATTGATCACCAAAGCCATTGGAGGAAACATTAATAATGTTAAAGAGTTTATCGTTATTCCCGAATTAATACATGAAGGGAGCATTATTGTGGATGATGTGGAAGACCAAGGGGAGCTGCGAAGAAAAAAGCCCTGCTTGCACAGGATATTCGGCGTGGATACGGCGCTTAATGCCGGTAATTTCATGTATTTTCTGCCTTTATTGGCTATTAAGCGGAATAAAAAAAGATTTAAGCCGGAAACATTGGTCCGGGCTTACGAAACATACGGCCAAGAGATGATAAATCTTCATTTAGGGCAAAGCACGGATATTTATTGGCATCAAGGCCGAACAGAGAAAATAAGCGAGAAAGAATACTTGCAGATGTGCGCCTTTAAAACAGGCTGTCTTTCGCGGATGGCGGCGAAATTGGCGGTTATCTTCCATAATGGCAGCCAAGAGCTTGCTGATGCGGTTGGGCGAATGGCCGAGGCTGTTGGCGTTGCTTTTCAAATACAGGACGATATTCTGGATATAACCTTATCAGGAGCGGAACGGAAGAAATTCGGCAAGGCGGTTGGCAATGATATCAATGAGGGAAAAAGGACATTAATGGTGATGTACGCTTTAGAAAAGGCAAACGCCAGAGATAAAAAAAGATTGCTTACAATATTGAACAAGCATACGGACAAGATGGGCGAGAAAAAAGAAGCCATTGGGATTATTGAAAAATACGGCGGCATCAAGTACGCTCAGAAAGTGGCCCAAAGGATTATTAAAGACGCCTGGGGCGACGCTGATAAGTTGCTGCCCGAATCAAAGGCCAAGAAAGAACTGAACGAATTTGTTAATTATTTGATTGAAAGACAAATATGATTTTATTGTTGTTTTTTTTGTATTCCACAATATGTACATAAACAGTACATATTCTGAAACATAAAAATGCACTGCTAAAACTTTATATCACCCTTGTATTTGACAAACTTTATAAAGTTTAGTAAAATGTCATTGTATGACAGTTGTTGAGAAATTAAAAATAATTCAAAGCCTTTCCGGCTTAACTCAAGTAAAGCTGGCTGAAAAGCTCGGGCTTTCTTTTGTTGCCTTGAACAGCTTAATTAACGGAAAATCAAAGCCGCGCCGGCAAACAGAAAAGAATATTGATAATCTGTATTTCAAATACACGAATCAAAAAAGCATTGTTGCCGATTCTTTAACGGCGAAAAAACAAATAATAACGGATAAGTCCAGGGGGTATGAGAACATTCTGAAAGAAATCATAAAAAATCCTGATATTTACGACCAATTTTTACTTTCTTTGACTTATCACACCAATAAAATTGAAGGGAGCACCTTAACCGAAGAAGAAACCAAAGCGATTTTGTTTGATAATATTGCCTTGCCAAACAAAGATATGGTTGAACAATTGGAAGCAAAGAATCATCAAACAGCTTTGCAGTATTTATTTAAATATCTGGCCGCTTCTTCGCCCAAAATCAATGAAGCGTTGATCTTAAAGCTTCATAGTATTTTAAT